>JALUVB010000075.1 GCA_027021085.1 bacterium | reverse complement strand
GGATGGTAGGTGGACTTTTCAACCTGGATTACATAGACTTCAAACTGGAGAAATAATGGATAGCGGGATTTACACCTCCTCCCGATAGTTCTCTTCCGCCTCCTGACTTATACTCAGGAGGCGGTTCCCCCCGCCTGCATCTGGCTTCTTCCCAGTATATGGTGTAAGAGTTGTGAGTCCCGACATATGTCGGGAGTCCTGAGTTGTTAGTTCCACCTGTGCCCCCGCCTGTATCTCATATCCTCCCTAACTACTCACTACTATCTACTCACTACTTTCTTTGATGCCTGCTTCCGCAGGCATGACATGCGGACTGGTTTCTTGTCATTCCTGTGAAATCTATCCCCTTTAACAAGAAATCAGGATTACCAGGAAACCAGGATACCGAGTTACCATTCACCGTTCACTGCTTACTGTTCACTGTTTCCCCAGTCTAACGTCTATAGTCTATGGTCTAAAGTCTAAAATCCCCCTCACTACTATCTACCCACTACTCACTACTGCTCACTGTACTTCCAGTCTACAGTCTACGGTCTAAGGTCTAAAATCCTGGATGCCTGCTTTCGCAGGCCTGCCCGTTCTCCCGACGGATGTCGGGGGAAAGCAGACGGGCTGGCTTTTCTCCTTTTTGCTTCTCTCTTGTCATTCCCGCGAAAGCGGGAATCCATATTCTTCTCCAAGAAACCAGGAACCCAGGACTACCAAGATACCAGCCCCTGCTCACTATTTACTGTTCACTGTCCTCTCAGTCTATGGTCTAAAGTCTATAGTCCACAGTCTAAAATCCCTCCTCGCTACCCGCTACTCACTATTTCCCATATTTCTCATTGAATATAGGGTGGCTATGTGGTTTAATCTCTAATATGAAGAGAGGCAGAAGGAATATTATTCTACTGGGTTTAACCAGCTTTTTCACGGATATCTCTTCTGAGATGATTTATCCCCTTCTGCCGGTGTTCTTTGCTGCTACCTTAGGGCTCAGCCGGAGCTTTATCGGCTTGATTGAGGGACTTGCCGAATCTTCTGCTTCTTTCTTTAAACTCTTCTCGGGATGGTTCTCGGACAGGATAAAAAAGAGAAAAAAATTAGTAATAGCTGGCTACCTCCTCTCCAATATTACCAAACCCTTGTTTTCCCTGGTTCACTCGGGGATTCAGGCACTGAGCACGCGGTTTATTGACCGGGTGGGAAAAGGGATAAGGACCGCTCCCCGGGATGCCTTAATCTCTCTTTCCGCCGGGGAAAAGGGAAGGGGCAAGGCGTTTGGAATTCACCGTGCCATGGACACCTTAGGTGCGGTGGTGGGCCCTCTGCTTGCTTTTCTCTTACTTCCGCTTTTCCGGGGCAATCCCCGCCCCGTATTTCTTATATCTTTTATCCCGGGAATTATTGCAATAATGGTGCTCAGTGCAGTGATAGATGTGCCGGGGGATAAATATGCAGCCAAGAAAGTAGTCCTTCCCCTTCACACAACTTTTAAGGAGTTTACCCCCTCCTTTCGTTATTTCCTTGTAATAATGTTCTTTTTTTCACTGGGAAATTCTTCCAATGCTTTTTTAATCCTTAGGGCAAAAAGTGCAGGATTATCCATAAACTTAATTCCCATATTCTGGATGGTTTTCAATGTTTCCTATTCTCTTTTCAGTATCCCGGCAGGTTTGCTTTCGGATAAATGGGGGAGGAAGAAGCTAATAGAAATTGCCTTTCTTCTTTACGGCCTTATTTACCTTGGATTTGCCTTTATGAAAGATGTGAAATTTGCCTGGCTGCTTATTGTGTTTTACGGGCTTTTCTATGGCATGAGCGATGGAAACCTGAGGGCAATGGTGGGAGACCTGGTAGATAAATCTCATCTGGGTACAGCATACGGTGTTTACCATGCTGTCACCGGAATCACCCTGTTTTTATCCTCGATTATCATGGGGATTCTCTGGGATAGGGTGGGTGTGGAATTTGCCTTCATTTTTGGCGCTGTTATGGGGGGGATTGCCTTTCTCCTTCTGGCTATCCGGCGTAAACTCTGATATACTTTAGATTACTAAGCCGTTCTATAAAAGAGAGATGAAAGAAGTCATAGAATTTGAAAAATTTACCTTAGACCTGACTCCGTTTACTCCTACCCTGCAGAGCTGTGGTAAGCTGTTTACCCCTTTTAAAAAAGAAATAGCCCGGAAATGGGCATTAAAGTATCAAAAGCAGCTGGGGGAAAATGGGTTTTTGAAGGGAGAGGAAATAGAGAAGGAGCTGGAGAGAAGGGTGGAAATTTTTTTGCAGGGGCTTATCTCGGGGAATTGGGAGGAACATTATAAAAAGATAGCCTCGCTTGCCCGCGAGTATGTGGAAAGAGGCTTTTCCTTTGAAGAACTGGTGATAATACTTCACCTTCTGGAAGAATCGTTTTACCCTTATTTATTCGAGGCTTACCCGGAGAAGGGAAAGGTAATCTCTGTTACCTTTGCAGTGGATATATTGCTGCATAACGAGGTTTCCATCATGAGCTCCGTGTATTTTTACACCATGAGAAATATGCTTAAGGAGCAAAACGAGGCCCTCAAAAGGCTGGACAGGTTAAAGGATGACCTCACTCACATGGTGGTACATGATATGAAATCGCCCCTTACGGTTATTCTTACTGCTTTGTCGATGTGGAAAGATGCAAAGCTTCCTCCCGAAGTGAAAAATCAGTTAGCCCAGAACATGGAGAGCGCGGCAAGAAATCTGGAGCAGATGGTGGGGAATTTGCTCGGGATTACCAGGCTGGAAGAGGGTAGTGTGCCGCTCTCTATAGAGAAATTTGATTTTGGCCTGCTTTTACAGGAGGTAGTTAAAGAGCAGGAGATTTTCTGGAAAAAGAAAAACCTGGAAATAAATTACAAAGGAAGGGAAAAATCTGTGATAAACGGGGATAAGAAACTGCTCAAAAGGGTGCTTTCCAACCTGCTCAATAATGCTATAAAATTTACTCCTCCCGGTAAGAAAATAAGCTGGGAATGGGGGGAAGAAAATAACCATTTTTTCTTCAAGATAAGAGATGAAGGAAGAGGAATACCTCCCGAGGAGATTTCCAGGCTTTTCGAAAAGTTCAGGACAATAGGGAAGGATGAAGAGGGCGGAATTGAGGGCACAGGGCTTGGGTTGCCTTTTTGCAAGATGGTGGTAGAAGCACATGGGGGAGAGGTCAGGGTAAGAAGCGAAGTGGGAAAAGGCACGGAATTTAAGATAATACTTCCTCAGGATAAACTATGAATCTGGCAGAAAGTGTGGGGAAAATATCGGGCGAAATCAGAACTGTCTTAGGCAAAATCAAAGAGGGAGATATACAATGCCTGCTGGAGAGAATAGAAAATGCTCCGCGGGTGTTTATCTACGGGGAGGGGCGTACTGGGCTGGTGGGTAAGATGTTTGCTGTCCGCCTGATGCATTTTGGAAAAGAGGTGTATTTTGTAGGAGAAATGTTAACCCCTTCTTTCAAAAGGGGTGATTTGCTTCTTATTCTTTCCGGGTTGGCAAACAGGGAGCGGACTGTTGATATGGCGGTTAAAGCCAACAAGTTAGGGGGGGAGGTGGTTTCTGTAACGGGTAATTCTTCTGCTCCTCTCTATAAATATTGCAGTCACACGGTTTTAATTCCCCGTTCTCTCAAATCGCTTTCTGCCTCGGTTTCTTCTCAGCCCCTTAATTCTCTTTTTGAACAGGTGTTATTTTTTGTCCTGGAAGGGATAGTCAATATTCTCTACCATAAACTGCAGATAAACGACGAAGAAATGTATGCCCGGCACTTCAATCTATAAATTATGGAAATTAAAATTGCTCGCGATGCAGGATTTTGTTTTGGGGTGGAGAGAGCGGTAGAAATAGTCCGGGAAAAAGCTAAGAAAGGAAAAGTTTACACCCTGGGTCCTCTTATTCACAATCCTCCCATGATTGAAAAGCTGGAAAGAGAGGGGGTTTTGCCGCTTACCGGGAAAGCAGATGTGAAAGGTAAAAGGGTGGTTATACCTTCCCATGGTCTGCCCCCGGAGAAATTTACAGAAGTGCTCCGGGAGGCGGATGAGGTTATAGATGTGACCTGTCCCTTTGTGAAGAGAGCGCAGGATATGGCAAAAAGACTGGAAAGAGAAGGATATACTGTAGTGATAATAGGAGATTCAGAGCATCCCGAAGTAAAGGGTATTGCCGGTAACCTTAAGAATTCTTCTCTGATTTTTTCCTGCGCAGAAGAAGTTCCCCAGAGTCTTCCTAAGCGGATAGGAATAGTCTGCCAGACTACCATGAACATTTCCCGGGTTAAGGAAATAGTTGCCTTGTTGCTTGATAGAGTGGAAGAATTAAAGTTTCTTCATACCATTTGCAATGCTACTGCTGCCAGACAACAGGCTCTTAGAGATATATTGAAGGAGGTAGATGGTGTAATAGTTATCGGGGGTAAAAACAGTGCTAATACTCGCCGATTATATAAGATATCTACAGAAGAGGGAAAGAGAACCTGGTGGATAGAAAGAAGCAAGGAATTAAGCGGGATGGATTTTGGCGGTACTGGGAAAATGGGAATAACTGCGGGAGCCTCTACTCCCGAATGGGTCATACGGGAAGTGGTAGAATACCTGAAAAGATTATGAGGCAGAATGGTAAGAAAGTAGTGAGTAGCGAGTAGTGAGTAGTGAGGGGAACTATAGTAAACAGTGAACAGTAAGCAGTGAACGGTGAATGGTAACTCGGTATCCTGGTTTCCTGGGATAGGTTCTAAGGGATTTTAGGATTTGCAAGAATGGTAAGTAACCGGCTCTATATGTCATGCCCGCCTGCTTTCCCCCGACATCCGTCGGGAGAACGGGCAGGCCTGCACAGGAATGACAAGAGAGAAGTAGAAAAGGGAAAAAACAGCCCATATGTTAGATTTATTTGAAGAGTTAGTATCTTCCTCCCGTATTAAGTTCGGAGAGGTGAGATGGGAGGAAACACATACTCTATCGCTGGTTATAGAAGACGGGAGGATTGAATCAGTAAATTCTGCCATTCGTTCAGGGATAGCTATGCGCGTGCTGAAAAAGGGAGGCTGGAGCTTTGCTTCCCTTACTAACGGAGGCAGGGAACAAATAAAGAGATTGTGGAAAAACCTGGAATCTACCGGTGAACTTTTGCCGGGAAATTCCCGTATCTTCTCCCTATCTCCGGTAAGGGAGACAAAGAGACACGCGGTAAAAGAAGATTTCAGGAGGATAAATTTCAAAGAAAAGAGTGAAACGCTGAAAAATTTGGAGGGTGCTGCACGTAAGCGGAAAGGTATAGTGCATACCCGGCTGGTGTACGGTGAGTCCTGGTTGAAAGAGACAGTAATAAATTCTCTTGGCTTCAGGGTGGAGCAGGAATTGCCCCGGATTCGTGTCTTTCTCAACGTGGTGGCAGAGAAAGACGGGTTGAAACAATCCTCTTATAAGAGTCGTGCTGCCCTGGGAGGCTGGGAGATTGTCAGGGAATTACGGGAAGAGAGCTTTCCCTTGCCTGTGGCGGATAGGGCTGTTGAGCTCCTGGATGCTTCTCCGCCCCCTTCCGGGATGTTCAAGGTTATTATTTCTCCCCAGGTAGCTGGTATCCTGGCACATGAAGCCCTGGGGCATAATCTGGAGGGGGACCACATAATCCACGGGCAATCTTTATTAAAAGACAAAACGGGTGAAAGAATAGGGTCCGAGTGTATAACCCTGGTAGATGATGCTACCTATCCCGCTGCTTACGGCTCCTACTATTTTGACTCGGAGGGAGTTCCGGCTCAGAAGAAAACGCTTGTAGAAAGCGGAAAAGTTTGCGGCTTTCTCCACAGCCTGGAGACTGCTGCACTTATGGAGGCTTATCCCACTGGTAACGGAAGGGCCCAGGATTATCACCACCTTCCCCTGGTAAGAATGAGCAATACATTGTTTTCTCCCGGGGAATGCTCCGTAGAGGAGCTTATGGATATGGTGGGAGAAGGAATCCTGGTGGAGGAATTGGGAAGCGGAGGTTACGTCTCTCCCGAAAGTGGTCAATTTATGTTTAATATTGACTCATCCTGGTGGGTGGAAAAGGGTAAAAAGAAAAAGTTACTGCGTAATGTTTCACTTTCCGGATTTACCCTGGAGACACTTTTTAAGGTTAAGGCATGTTCCAGGGCGCATACTCTTTCGGAAAGTGGGGGTACATGCGGTAAAGAAGGACAGGGAGTGCCTGTGGATGATGGCGGGCCATTCATGTTTGTGGAGGGGATGTTAGTGGGAGGAAGGGAGAAATAGTTTGAGTAAAGGAAAAGAAATTCTCCAGGCTTTGGAAAGAAAACAGCTGGAACAGGTAGAGGTTAATACCCGCAGAGGCTGGAGAAAAGAAGTGGACATTAAGAATTCCGAAATACATTCCTATAAAGAGGAAGAGTTTAACTATCATATTATCAGGGCTTTCAAGGATAAGAAGAAAGGTTTGTTTAACTTTGAAACCTGGAGGAATGACCTTGCCGCCTATATTCGGGAAACAACGCTGAATGCCGAACCTGACCCTGATTTCCATTCTCTACCTTTACCCCGAAAAATATCTCCTGTGGAAGGTTTATACTCACCCTGCCTGGAAAAAATAAAAGGGGAGAATTTATTAAAAATAGCCCGGGGAATTATTAAAAAAGCAAAAGGAATTGTCCCCTCCGTGGTATTAAGTGGTTCTCTGGAGGCAAGTTGCCAGGAATGGGAAGTGGTAAATTCCCTTGGTGTAGAAGTTAGCCTGCCTGTTACTTTCCTGGAAATTAGCCTGGAAGCAATAATCTGGCAGAAAGACGGGGCAGGTTCTTTTTATGACTTTGAGAAATCCCACCAATGGGAAGAATCCTTTGCAGAAGAGCTGCCGGAGCGAGTGGTGAGACGGGCTGAAGGCTACCTTAATAAAAAAGCAGTAAAAACAGGGTTTTATCCGCTTATACTCTCCCCTCTTTCCACTTATATATTGTTGCAGACATTTGCCCGTTCTCTCAACGCTGAGGATATTCAGAAAAAGAGGTCATTCATGGGAAGCAAGATAGGGCAGAAAATCGCACAGGATTTATTTACCTTGAAAGATGATGGAGGAATACCCGGGGGATTGGCCTCTTCCCCCTGCGATGGGGAAGGAGTGCCTCATAGAAAAATAACCGTAGTGGAAAAGGGAATCCTGCAAACGTATTTCCATAATTCCTATACGGCTCATAAAGATGGCGTTGAGAATACAGCACATGCTTCAACAGGCGGGGGGATTTCTCCCACTAACCTTGTATTGAGCAGAGGGAAGAGAAAATTCAGGGAAATTGCAAGTGATTTGGAAGAAGGTATTTTTGCCGATATAATCTCCTTTTCTCCTCACCCTGTTTCCGGGGAATTTTCTGTGCCCCTGGATTTAGCTTATAAAATTGAGAAAGGAGAATTTGCTTATCCGATTAAGGGTGCCATGGCAGGAGGCAATTTCCAGGAGATTATCCGGCAAATAAAAGAAATATCGTCCGACTTCCGTCCTTTCCCCGCTAATCCTGCTCCTTATATACTGATAGATAGGGTAAATATACTGGGTGGATGATGAAGAAAACGATTTCCTTTATTATCAGGGCCGGGGTAAGCGGCATACTTATCTACCTCCTTTTTCTTCAAATTGGCAGAGAAAATCTGGGGAAGTTGCCGGAATATGCCAGGGAGGCCAATTATTTATGGTTAGCCGCGGCAACAGCCCTTTTCTTCCTGGCTTTAATCTGGGGAATCATAAGATGGGGATGGCTCTTGAAAGCGCAGAATATTCATCTTTCCTTTTCCGACCTCTTTACTCTTACCTATATAGGATTCTTCTTCTCAAATTTTCTTCCCGGCGTGGTAGGGGGTGACCTGGTTAAGTTCTATTACCTGGGTAAAAAAACCGGAAAAATGTCTTCCTCATTTACCTCCGTGTTCATGGACAGGGTCATAGGGTTCATGGGGCTTTTAAGCATAGCGTTTGTGGCTCTTCTCTTAAACCTGAAGAGAACAGCTGCCCGGGAATTTTTCCCCCTTATAGTAGGCGCCACTTTCTTGTTGCTGATTATATTCTTTCTGCTGCTCAACCATAAATTCCATAAATTTCTTTCCTTTTTGTACCATATAAAATGGCTCAGGTTGGGAGAAAAAATACAGAATCTCTTTCAATCTTTCCAAACCTACAGGCAATCTCCCCGTGCACTACTTAAAGCCTATTTAATCTCTCTCCTGGTGCAATTCCAGATGATAATCATCGTTTACTTCATCTCTCTTGCCTTTCATCTTCCCATTCCCGCCGTTTACTTTTTCCTTTTCTTCCCTCTAGTAGCTGTGATTATGTCAATACCTGTCAGCATTAGTGGACTGGGAACAAGAGAATGGGCTTTTGTTTTCTTCTTTTCTTCTTTGCCCGCAGTAAGTGAAGTGGATGCCCTGGCGCTTTCTTTATCTCTTTATTTGATTACTTTATTCACCAGCCTGTGGGGGGGAGTGATATACATGTGGAAAGGCGGAGAAATACGAAAATGCTACACGAATACATCGGAGTAATACATATCCATACTGACTGCTCGGATGGCACGGGTAATTTTGCCCAGGTAGTCAAGGCAGGAAAAGCAGCGGGAATTGATTTCCTGGTGATTACTGACCATGATACCCTGCAGTTAAAAGAAAAAGAGGGATGGCATGGAGAGGTGATGGTCATGGTAGGGGAGGAGATAAGCCCGGATGAGGCACATTACCTGGCTTTAGATATCCGGGAGGAGATAGATTTCCACCAATTTGCCAATCCGCAGGCATACATAGACAAAGTAAACCAGCAGGGAGGATTTGGCTTCGTGACCCATCCTTTTCATAAAGGCAATAAAATGCTTCTTGTTCCTCCTCATCCCTGGGAAGACTTTTACCTTTACCGGGATTTCCAGGGCATAGAAATCTGGTCACTTATGTACGACTGGATAAAAAAGGTGCACCTATTCAATCTGCCCTTTCATTTCCTCTTTCCCACCAGGGGACTACGCGGGCCTTCGGAAAAAATACTTGGACTCTGGGATACTCTTTGCCAGAAGAGAAAGGTGGTGGGAATTGCCGGGCTTGATATTCATGGGAATAAATTTTTGCCTGTTTCCATCTCTTCTTACACCTTTGCCTTCAAAACGCTCAGAACCCATGTCTGGTGCGAAGAACTCAGGGGAGAATTCCCCAGGGATAAGGAGAAAATTTATCAAGCACTGAAAGAAGGGCATTCTTTCTTTGCCCTGGACAGGATAGGGGATGCACGGGGGTTTCAGATATTCACCGAGGAGGGAAATCTCCCCGGAGATAGAATCGAGCTTGCCTCTGCCCGCAGACTGTATTTTACCTCGCCTATCAAAGCACTCTTTCGCCTGGTAAGAAACGGGGAAACAGAGAAAGAGATGGAAGATAGTAAAGGTGAAATAGAGCTGAAAAAGAAAGGAGTCTACAGACTGGAAGGATATCTCAAGAATAAACCCTGGCTTTTCACCAATCCTTTCTGGATTGTGTAGTCTACCTGGGCGTGTATCAGAGAATCCAACCCCCACAACGGGGAACCAGAACCTGCTGCTTGCTACTCTCCTTTGCCTGCTGCCTACTGTATCCCCGATTTCTTGCTCTCACTCCCTGATTATTTATAAATTACCTTTTTGGTCGTATAATAATAGTGTCATGGAGATAAATATGGAATACAGGGTGCTGGGGAGGACGGGCTTAAAGGTCTCGGTGGTGGGGATAGGAACTCTTGGCTTTGGCCGGGAAGGCCTTTTTGCCAGAGGGAAAGAGGGGATACAGGAAATGGAGAGAGTTATAGATAGAGCCTTAGACCTGGGAGTGAACATAATAGATACTGCTTGCTCCTATGGAAACGGGATGGCGGAGCAAGGGGTAGGGGAGGTTATGAAGAAAAGGAGGAGTGATGTTATAATTTTAAGCAGGACTCATGCCTGGCAAAAGTCAGAGAATCCCGAAGATATTGAAATTGCCCT
Organism: bacterium; assembly: GCA_027021085.1. Classification (GTDB taxonomy): domain Bacteria; phylum CAIJMQ01; class CAIJMQ01; order JAADFP01; family JAADFP01; genus JAADFP01. The sequence continues at coordinate 2,972 of JALUVB010000075.1, read as the reverse complement.
GGAAGAAAGTTTGCAGAGATTGCAGGTTGATAGCATAGACATATATCAGCTGCATGATGTTACCTCGCCTGAGGCCTATCAGAAAGTGGTGGAGGGAGGATTCTACGAAGTTTTGAAAAAAGCAAAAAGGCAAGGCAAGGTGAAATTTATCGGGTTTTCCACGCATGGCAGCTTTGAGGTAGTGAAGAAAATGATTGAAACAGGCGATGTGGATGTTTTGACTTTAGCCTACAATATTCTCCAGCAAAAAAGAGTTGCTTCTGATGGTGAAGATTTGAAGATAACTTCACAGAGAGTCTTTCCCCTGATTAAGAAATTCGGTATCGGGTTAACAGTGATGAAGCCCCTGGGAGGAGGAGCGCTTACCCTGAAAGGTGCTGATGGTAAGGGGCTTTCTCCCTTAAAGCTTGTCCGCTACGTGGTGCAGAATCCTTACGTGCATACAGTCACTCCTGGTGTGGGCACGCTTGCCCACCTGGAAGAACTTGTAAAAGCAGGAGACAGGGCATATGCTCTTACTCCGGAAGAAATAAGGTATTTTGAAGAGGAGGCAAAAAGGTGGGGAAAGGATTTATGCCGGCAATGTGGATACTGTCTCCCCTGTCCCCAAAACATCCCTATTCCTTCCATAATGCGCCTTTTGACTAAATGGCAGCAGAAAAAGGATAAGGAGCTTATTAAAAACTACAGAAACCTGGAGATAAAGGCAGATGCATGCGTGGAGTGCAGGAAATGTGAGAAAAGGTGTCCCTACAATATCCGGATAAGCCAAAAAATGAGAGAAGCTGAACAAATCTTTGCCGGGGAATGATAAGGAGGAATACATATGGCAGATGAAAGGTGGAAAGTTAAAAAGCCAGATGGGAGTATCTACGGCCCGGTGAGCACAGAAACGTTGCAAAACTGGATAAAGGAAAAAAGAGTTTTACCGGAAGATTTTATAAGCAGAGAAGGAAAGGATGAATGGAAATTTGCCCGCCTGGTTCCCCTTTTCCAGACATTTTTCCCCCGCAGTGAACAGGAAAAAACAGAGGTTACAGAAAAGGTGTGTTGCCCTTATTGCCGGAATGCATTACCCCCGGAAGCCACTTTCTGCATCTCCTGCGGCACAGACCTTAAAACAGGTAAAAAAGTCGGAGGAGTGGTAATTGCCCGGGAGAGTTCCTGGCTGAAGAGACACCTGGGCAGTATAGTATTGGGTCTTCTCATCGTATCAAGCGGGTTGGGAGCAGTTCTTTTTTCCCGATATATTCATCCTGCAAACGATATTTGGGTTATTGCTTCCCGGATAATTATCAGTGTAGGGGAAACCATATGTTTATACTTTATCGTAAGGTTTTTTGTGGTGCTTGCTTTCGTGAAAAAGACCCCCACTACCAAGATTGCTGATATCAGGCAGGAAGGTTTTTTTGAAGTGTGCGGTAAGGTGCTCTGCGGAGCACCGGAAGTGGTATATGGCTTAAAATGCGTGTATTACGATTACGTGCACTACACACGCAGACGGGAACTATTCCATAGCCCAGGTACACACTACCGCTATGCACGTGATGTGCAGGAAAGAAAATGGGTCCCTTTTAGCGTAGAGGACGATACGGGGGAAATCGGGGTAAATCCTGCCGGGGCTTTCTTTGAGCCAAAGGTGCTTAACCGGGGAGGCAGCATTATCGGCGAGGAGAGGGATACCCTGCGGGGAATCACTGTAGGGGATGAGGTGTATATACTGGGAGAGGTAATCAATTACAATGGAACCCTGCAGTTTGAAAAGAGAAGGAGCATACTCCCTTTGGTGGTAAGCAGCAAGCCCGAATCCAGGCTAACCATCTTTTTAATTCTGCGTATCCTTCTCCTTATCAGTATAGGTGTTCTCCTTCCCATAGCGGTGAACTACTTATTTGCGTATATCCGCAAGTAATTGAACAGTGGATATGGTTACCACTGCTCCCGGTGCATAACTTCCTGCAGGCTTCTCTTTGCTGGTTGGGGAGATTCTGCCGGATATCCTATGGGAATCAAGCTTACCAGCTTGTAACCTGTCGGAACTTTTAGCAGCTTCCGTATATCTTCCGCGTAGTGCTTCTTATCCCCCGCTACCCAGCAGCTTCCCAGTCCGTGCGCTTTTGCTGCCAGGAGTATGTTTTCCGTGGCAGCAGAACCGTCTTCCAGGTAGTACTTTGTATCCCGGCAAAACACCACGATGCAAACCGGGGCATCTTTAATAAATTTACCGTGGTCAGTTATCTCCGCTATTCTCTTTCGTATCTCGGGCTGCGTTACCACGATAAACTCCCAGGGCTGGATGTTGACAGCCGTAGCTGCCAATCTGCCGCAGTCAATGATATCCTCGATAATTTCACCCGCTATTTCTTTTGCCTGAAATTTCCTTATGCTTCTCCTCTCTTTTAATACTCTTAATGCATCCATCTTTATCACCTCCCTTTTCAATCCCAGGAGCCTATCCTGGATACCTGCTTTCGCAGACATGACATGCGGACTGGTTTCTTGTCATTCTTGCGAAACCTATCCCCTTTACCAAAAAACCAGGATTACCAGGGAACCGGGATACCGAGTTACCATTCACCGTTCACTGCTTACTGTTCACTGTTTACTATAGTTCCCCTCGCTACTATCTACTCGCTACCCGCTACTTTCTCACCATTCACCGTTCACTGTTTACTATCCTCCTAGTCTAACGTCTAAGGTCTATAGTCTACAGTCTAAAGGCTAAAGTCTCTTAAATTAATTATACCTCTTTTTAGCTCAGCAGGAACCAGGTTGTATCATTAAAACGAGAAAAATTTTATAATAGTAAGATTAGATTATGCTGAATAACCAACCTTTCCCTGGATTCCCGGAAGTCTGCATAAAAGAGGCCTCTGCTGGTTCGGGCAAGACGTATGCTCTGGCAAAAAGGTATATACAGCTTCTTATTAACCTTTCCCTGAAATCTCGGGAAGTCCCCCTACGCAGCATTT
>JALUVB010000074.1 GCA_027021085.1 bacterium | reverse complement strand
ACTCACAACTCTCCCCAGATACAGGTGGAACTGGCAACTGGAAACTGACAACTCACAACTCTTAAACTATAGACCATAGACTTTAGACTATAGAATGCTAAGCAGTAAGTTAATTCCCTATCCACCTGCTCCCGATTCAATGTCGGTATGTATCTATCAAGACAACGTTAAATTCCAGATTATCACATGCAAAATCATTTTCTGTGCTAAAATATTCTAAGAGGACGATGCAAGAAAAACAGCAGCATTTTTAGCTTTCCCGGTTTCTTCGGTACAGATATTGCTCTATATATAAAGAGAACAGATTGGAATGTATCCCCTGTTGCAGGAAACAGTATATGAAAAGAGATATATTTTGTGGATTGGTGCCGGCGGCGAGGTATTTACCTGTACAAAAATGTCCTGCATTTAAGACAAAAATGCCCATTATGCCAAGAAAGGAGAGTTACCATATATGAAATTAGATATAATTCTGGTAATCGAACAAGAAAAAAATATCCGCGAGCTAATTACAGCTACTCTACAAGAGAAAGGATATATAGTCACCTCATTCTCAACCACTGAAGAAGCAACAAAACTCCTTCAGGAAAAACCAGATATAAATCTGCTCTTATTAGATATCTCCCTGGCAGGAGAAAAAGGCGGCAATTTCCTGCCATGGATAGGCAGAAAATATCCTGACCTCCCAATTATAATCGTCACCACTGCCATGGAACTCTCAGAAACACTCAAATGCATGAAAGAAGGAGCCTTTGCCTATATTATCAAATCGTCTTTTCATCCGGAAGAACTAAATATTATAGTGGAGAAAGCCAGAGAGTTTAAGTCCTTAAAGGAACAAAATAGAAAACTAATCAAGGAACTGCAGGCCAAATCCATAGAAAGTGCCTCAAAATTGAAAGAAATATTCCTGGGAAGTCTCAATGCACTGGTAAAGACCATGGAAATAAGAGATGGCTACCTGGTAGGCCATTCCCGGAGAGTTGCCAGTATCTCCTTGAAAATCTCCCGCAAGATAGGATTTGCAGATAACCTGAGAAAAAAAATACTACTGGGCGGTAACTTCCATGATATTGGCAGACTGGGAATAAGAGATGACATAGCAGGGAAAAATGGTCCTTTAAATGAAGAAGAATTTGGCCATTTAAAAAAACATCCCTTAATCTCCGTAGAAATACTCTCTCCTGTAATAAGAGACTCTTTCATTCTCAAGACAATAAAACATCACCATGAACGATTCGATGGAAAAGGCTACCCTTTAGGACTAAAAGGAGAAGAGATTCCCTTAGGAGCAAGAATAATGGCAGTTGCCGATGCCTATGAAGCAATGACCTCCCACCGGCCCCATAGAAAGGCTCTTCCCATAAAAATTGCCCGGGGAGAAATCGAAAAGAATGCCGGGACACAATTCGACCCTGAGATAGTAAAAATTTTCCTTTCCCTTCCCCATGCGGACCTTCTTCCCGAAAATATTTCTTAAAAAAAGCTCCCATACCAGCCGGCCCCCGCACTGGATGGAGTTCATGCCTTATCTTCCAATCATACTCAAAAGAGCAAAATGCCCGCTACCTACCCCACCCTAACACCTGGTTAACCTATCCTCACTCCTGCATCTGCAGGAGTAACCTCGTCCCCGCGAAAGCGGGGAGAGGCAGGTGGGCATGACAGCTGAGGAGAATGTTTTGTATTATGGTTTCACCCTACGTTTGTCCGGTTCCGTCATTCCTGCGAAAGCAGGAATCTATTCCCCCCACTACTATCTACCCGCTACTCACTACTGTGCCCTATTCTCTCAGTCTACATATAGTCTATGGTCTAAGGTCTAAAATCCTGGATGCCTGCTTCCGCAGGCATGACAGGTGGGCAAGCAGGAAACCAGGATTACCAACATACCAGGAAACCAAACCCCTATTCACCGTTCACTGTTCACTATTTACTGTTTACTACCCTTCCCCTCACTACCCGCTACTATCTACTCCTAAAATCTCTTCTTCCCAGAATCGAAATAAAACAACCACCACCTCCTCCTCCACCTCCTCCTCCACCTCCACCGCCACTGGTGGATACCCCGGGCCCCGAAGGGTCAACGATTACTCCATTTTCTACTCCATCCGCATCCCCATAACCTCCATCCTTCACTTCTATAGTTACAGATTTGTTAGTCCCATCATACTCCACCACATGGTCGGAATAATCCTGCCAGCCATTTACTTCATCATACTTCCACCAGGGCCCCACATATGCGCTGGGAAGAATATAGGTAATGAGAGCAGTATCTCCCGGGTCCAAATCTTCTATTCTTACCGTAAAGACGCCATAGGGGAAGTTGTAATCTGCGGGTGTATCGGGAAGTGTGTCAGGGTCGAGAGAATCCACACGGGTAACCTTCCCCTTATCTATATGCATTCCGATTATATTACTGTCTCCAGAAACTACCTCCTTTAAAGCAGTATCTGCGGAGGGATGCTCTACTAAATAAGTATCCATCCACTCCTCTTCAGTGAGTTCCTCATTATCCGGCACTCCATCACCATCCTGATCATCAGAATCGGCATCATTACAGGAGATAGTGCTAAAGAAAGCAGGTTCACTCCAGGGAGACCAGGCACCATGATTATCCTGGTACCTCACCCTCCAGGCATAATTATGACCATACTTAAGTATTCCCTCGGGGACAGGAATACTGGTAAGATATTCTGAAGTTACTCCACTGTCAAAGTAAGTATCCGGCTCCACTTCTTCCTGTAAAGGCGCACTTCCTTCTCCCTCCACTTTCCTTATCTGCCACTGGGAGGCAGAGTGAGTATCTCCGGTATTGGGGTCATCAAAATTCGACCCGGTTAAGGTAGGAGTCAACTCCGTATCCTCCCCTCCAGAAGGAGAAAGAGCTGTGGGCTGGTCAGGAGGCTGGTT
>JALUVB010000073.1 GCA_027021085.1 bacterium | reverse complement strand
TATGCTGCCCGGGAAGACGGGCTCAAAGATTTGAGCCAGGCTATCCTGGGGGGAATAAATACAATAATAAAAGAACTCTGTAAAAAGAACCAGCTTTCCCCGGAAGAAATTTTCGAGCTCAGCGTAGCTGGTAATTCCGCTATGCTCCACCTCCTTTTATCCGTGGACACTTCTTCTCTCGCGCGCATCCCCTTTGTCCCGGTATGGAGAAGCTCTCTTTACTTCCCGGCCAGGGAGCTGGGCATAAAAATAAATAAGAGGGGCTGGGTTTACCTGCTTCCGCTCATTGCTTCCTTCGTGGGAGCAGATACTTCAGGCGTTATTCTCTCCACCCGCATAGACAAACTCAAAGGCATCAGGTTAGCAGTAGATATCGGAACAAATGGAGAGATGATACTCTCCGTAAACGGCAAGCTGACGGTTACCTCTACCGCCGCGGGTCCTGCTTTTGAAGGTGCACGCATCAGCAGGGGAATGCGTTCAGAGATAGGGGCTATTGACGGGGTAAAGATTAAGCAGGGTATGCTTGAGTTAAATGTTATAGGAGGGGCTAAACCCCGCGGCATATGCGGCACGGGGGTGGTGGATGCTGTCTCTGAACTTTTGCGCGTGGGCATATTAGACGAAACAGGCCGAATAAAAACCAGGGAAGAACTACAGGGAAAAATCCCTTCCTCCCTGCTTGCCCGGGTTAGAAAGGGCGCCTTTGCCCTGGTAGAGGGGGAAGGGGAGATTCTCATTACCCAGAAGGATGTAAGGGAGCTGCAACTGGCAAAGGGAGCCATAAGAGCAGGCATGAAGGTTCTCCTGCAGAGCAAGGGATACCAGGAAAAAGACCTGGACCAGCTGATTCTGGCCGGTGGCTTTGGCAATTATGTCAGGAAAAGCAGTGCCCGGAGGATTGGCCTCATTCCTCCTGTAAAACTGGAGAAGGTAAAGGTGGTGGGGAATGCTGCCGGGGCAGGAAGCTATATAACCCTTCTTTCCTTGAAAAGCCGCAAGGAACTGGAGAAACTGGTAGAAAGAGTAGAGTACATAGAACTGGGCAACAAGCCGGAATTCATGGAGGAATTTACCTCCAGCATGTATTTCGCCGGGGAGAGTTAAAGGAAAAGTTTTCCTTCGCGGGAATGCTATTCTTGCGTGAAAAATGTATAACTGGGACATAAGGCTGTTTTACTTTCTGAATGGTTTCTCCTACCCGCCTGTGGATAAATTCATGCTCTTTCTCTCCTCTTTCCAGTACTGGAAGTTTCCTCTCTTAATCTTATTGGTAGGATTGCTTATTCTGGGAGGCCGGAAAGAGAGAAAATTTGTGCTTGTCCTTTTTATAACCATCCTTCTCTCTGACCAGATTTCCCGCCTGCTCAAGATTATCATTGCCTCTCCCCGTCCCTATAATTTTCTCCCGGGAGTCAGAGCCATAGCAGGGAAAGCTCCTTCCTTCGGGTTCCCTTCCAACCATGCAGCTAACTCCTTTGCCCTGGCCACCCTTACCTCTTTTTATTACAGGAAGGCTTCCTGGTTTCTCTTTCCTCTGGCTATTTTAATTTCTCTCTCCCGCGTCTACGTGGGGGTGCACTTTCCCTCTGATGTAATAGCCGGAGGCTGTATCGGCGGGCTAATTGCCTGGTTTCTTGCCCACCTGTCCCGGTACCTGCCCGCAGTTATACGGGGATAATTTATCCTGCCTGGAGGTGAGGTAGCTTGCGAATAGGATTTCATATACCTATCAGTCGGGGATGGAAGAAGGCAGTCAGCTATGCTCAATCATTAGGATGCCAGACAATGCAGGTCTTCTCTCATAATCCCCGTAGCTGGGGAGGTTTCTCTCAGGCAAAGGAGGTGAAGTTACTTCTGCCTGCTGCCGGCATAAAACCCCTGATAATCCATGCGGCTTATGTAGTTAATCTTGCCTCTTCAAAATACGGGGAAAAGTCGCGCGCGCTCCTTTTAAGGGAAAGGGCACGGGGAAAGGAATGGGGAGCGGATTTTTTAGTCTTTCACCCGGGGAGTGGGGAGCGGGAAATACTTTACCGGAACCTGGAAATCCTTTCCCAACACTTCTCTTCTCCTCCCTATCTCACCATAGAAAATACTTCCGGCGGAGGCAGAAGGCTGGGCAAAGAGCTGCGAGAAATAGAGGAAATACTGCGCTTATTTCCCTATCTCAGGTTCTGCCTGGATACTGCTCACCTGTTCCAGCAGGGCTGCAACCTTGCCTCGGCACGGGGCAGGAGGCATCTCTTTCGTTCTCTGGAGGGAAAGATAGGCGAAGAAAAGCTTGCCATGGTGCACCTCAACGACTCCCTGTCTCCGCTTTCTTCCCATTTTGACCGGCATTGGCACATAGGAAGGGGCAGGATAGGGGAGCAGGGCATGCGGGAGATACTCAGAGCATTCTTCCCCCGAGATATTGCCGTAATCATGGAAACTCCCGGTATTGGCTCTGAAATGGACAGGATAAATATGCAGAAGGCCAGGGTACTTTCTGAAGACCGGCTATTCCACGGTTACTGATTTTGCTAAGTTTCTCGGCTTATCCACGTCACAGCCCCTTTTTAATGCAGTATGATAGGCTAAAAGCTGCAAGGGAATAACAGTAAGTAAAGGCATCATATGCCGGCTCGCCCCGGGAACGGGAATTACCAGGTCAGCAATCTTTTTTACTTCCCTGTCCTCATCATTTATCAGGGCAATTACAAAGCCACCCCTTGCTTTTACCTCTTCCATATTCCCCAGAATCTTATGGTAGGAGCTGTCCTGCACGGCAATAAAGACTACCGGCATTTCCCGCTCTACAAGGGCTATGGGGCCGTGTTTCATTTCCGCCGCCGGTAACCCTTCCGCATGGATGTAGCTTACCTCTTTCAGTTTCAGGGCACCTTCCAGGGCAATAGGAAACTGAAAACCTCTTCCCAG
>JALUVB010000072.1 GCA_027021085.1 bacterium | reverse complement strand
ACCTCTTATTTTAAAAATTTCCAGCAGGCAATGGAAGATGACTTTAATACCCCGCGGGCACTGGGGATTTTGTTTGACCTTATTGGAGAACTCAATCGCCGCCTGTCCCGGGGAGAAAAAGACCCGGAAACTTTCTCGCTTTATAAAGATCTCAAGGAAATGCTGCATATCCTGGGCTTTCCCCTTCCCCGGAACCTGCACCTCTCGCCCGAACTGGAAAAACTTATCAAGCAGAGGGAGGAAGCAAGAAAGAACAGGAACTGGGAGGAAGCGGACAGGATAAGGGAAATCCTTAAATCCAGAGGCATACTCCTGGAAGACACTCCCCGGGGGACAGTGTGGAGAAGGAGAGGATAGAATAGACTATAGACTGTAGACTGAGGAGATAGTGAACAGTAAGCAGGGGTTGGTATCCTGGTAGTCCTGGGTTCCTGGTTTCTTAGTTTCTTGGAGAAGAGTATGGATTCCCGCTTTCGCGGGAATGACAAGAGAGAAGCAAAAAGGAGAAAAACCAGCTCGCCTGTCATGCCTGCGGAAGCAGGCATCCAGGATTTTAGACTTTAGACCGTAGACTGAGGAGATAGTGAACAGTGAGTTGGTCCCTGTATCATATGTCTTTCCCGTCTAATGTCTAAAGTCTGATGTCTATAGTCTAACATGGGGGACAGGGAACTGGCAACTCAGGAGTCCCGACATATGTCGGGACTCACAACTCTTACAGGATGCTTGCCTGTCCGGCGTTATCTCGGAATCCCAGCATATTACCTGAGACTTACAAGATTTAGGAATAAATCAGGAAATATGGTATAATATTATGTAGTGAATGATTGTAGAGTAAGGATTTGTCCAGCCTGTAGCTGGCAAGACGTCTCTGGCCCCGTCGAGATTTTCTCCGGAACTTTCTCAATAGCTCCCTTAACGGGGAGCTTCGGATATGTTCAGAACGTTAGTTGAATTCTTCTTTGTAACCTTTTATGAACATGGGAAAGAAGGGTGATATGAAAATTCTTTTAGTTTATCCTGGATATCCAGATACTTTCTGGAGTTTTAAACATGCCTTAAAATTTATCTCCAAAAGAGCCACTCATCCACCCCTGGGTCTATTGACCGTGGCGGCGATGCTTCCAAAGGAGTGGGAGAAAAAACTTGTGGATATGAACGTAAGTTCACTGCGGGATAAAGATCTGGCAGAGGCTGATTTGGTTTTCATCAGCGGCATGTCTATTCAAAAAGCCTCGGCACAGGAAGTGATTGCCAGGTGCAAAAAGATGGGAGTCAAGATAGTAGCAGGGGGGCCTCTCTTTACTACCGAGTGCGAAGAGTTCGAAGATGTAGATTATCTGGTGCTTAACGAGGCAGAAATTACACTCCCGTCTTTTTTAGAAGATTTTGAGAAAGGATGTGCTAAGCATATTTATACTTCTAATGAATTGCCCGATATACAGGAAACTCCTGTCCCTCTCTGGGAACTTGTGGATATGAAGAGATACGTATCTATGAATGTGCAGTATTCCCGGGGATGCCCTTTTAATTGTGAATTCTGTGATATAACTACTCTCTTTGGACACAGGGTGCGGACGAAAAACAAAGAGCAAATCCTGCGTGAATTGGATAGCCTGTATTCTAAGGGATGGAGAGGCGGAGTATTTTTTGTCGATGACAATTTCATAGGCAATAAAAGAAAATTAAAGGCAGACATTTTGCCGGGTATAATCGACTGGATGAAACGCAGGAAGTATCCTTTTCATTTTTCCACCGAGGCTTCCATAAATCTTGCCGATGACGAAGAACTGATGCAGTTGATGGCTCAGGCAGGATTTAACATGGTTTTTATTGGCATTGAAACTCCGGATGAGGAAAGCCTGGCGGAATGTGGCAAATTGCAGAACAAGAACCGTGATTTAATCGCCTGTGTTAAAAAAATTCAGGGGTTTGGCTTAAATGTGACCGGCGGATTTATCGTGGGGTTTGATAATGACCGTGCCTCTATTTTTGAAAAACAGATTGAATTTATTCAGAAAAGCGGAATTATTACTGCCATGGTAGGATTGTTAAATGCTCCCCGCGGTACCAGGCTGTACCAGCGCCTGGTAAAAGAGAACAGGTTAATAAAAAATTTCTCGGGTAATAATACAGACCTTTCTGTCAATTTTATCCCCAAAATGAATTACGAAACGCTCATTAATGGATATAAAAAAATTATCAGCAGGATTTATTCCCCTAAACCTTACTACGAAAGGGTAACGAAGTTTTTAAAAGAATTTAAGCCGCTGCAGAAGAGGAAGTTTCACTTCCACTTTGGTTATATTCGCTTTCATTCTGGTTACCTGGGAGCTTTTTTGAAGTCTATATGGGTTTTAGGGATAAAAGATAAGGCAAGGAGATATTACTGGAAACTTTTCTTCTGGTCTTTGTTCAGACAACCGCAGCTTTTCCCCTCAGCTATTGCCTTTGCCATTTATGGATTCCATTTCCGGAAAGTTTTCAAAGAATACTTGCAAAATGCTTAGTTTAGGAAGAAGGTCTTCCCTCAGTACAGCATATTAAGCAGTAAGGTTAAAAGACTATAGACGTTAGGGGGGAGGTTTGGTTTTGCGATTTTGGGTTTTTCAATGCCTGAGATTCACCTAAAAAAAACATGAACAGGAAGCATGCTCTCTACCGGGGAAAAATCTATGTCCCCTTTTTCTGGTTTACTCTGGGAGTTATATTTCTTCTCAATCTTGGGGGCTGGCTCTTCTATTTAAGCGCTAACGCCTACCTGGAGAGGGAGTTGGGGGAGAGGCTTACTACACTGGCAGGCATAATTGCCCGCCTGGTGGAAGAGGGGAGCGCGTCTTATCTTCCGGTAATTCAGGACCTGGAAAAAAAGGGCGAAATAAGGGGAGTTTGTATATGGCAGGAGGATGGAACAAAAGTGATAGGAG
>JALUVB010000071.1 GCA_027021085.1 bacterium | reverse complement strand
ATCAGCGGATCCACACTTATGAACCTTCCCACTCCTGGATTATAGTATCTTGCCCGGTAGTAGTAAAGTTGGGTGGAGGACAATTTATTCCAACCACCTTTTTGCAAAATAATAAATAAAAGAGTCAGAAATGACCGCTAAAAAAATTACCACAGTAAGTATATATTCTGATATCCCTACTTTAAAGTAGCTTATCCTATGGAGAGCTATATTAATACTCCCAAGAAAAAATCCCGCAATACTCCAGAGGATAATAAGTATTCTCCAAGGAATACTCTTTTCTTTTGCAAAGCGCTCTATTTTATGCCTAAAAATTCTGATGATTAGACTTACAATTAACATAGCACTACCAATCATCAGGACTGACGAGACATTAGAGGGAAAGAGTGCGGGATAAAAAACTAGAACTATTCCATATATAAGGAAAACCGGTAGAGCTCCAATGCCTGTTAAATTATAAAGTTGATCCTTTCCATATAATTTCATTAGTATGAACTCTTATATACAAAATCCCAATATCCTACTCCCACAAATGTGAAATTAAGCCCAATCCCTGAAACAATACTACATCCTGCTATTACTCCATCATTTGGTATCCCCATCCTTACACATGCCATACCTATTCCAACACCCATAAAACCAGCAGTGTATAAACCATATCCCTCAAATTCGCTACAGTCATAACATCTATCTGTCTTAAAATCAGAATAGCCGAATAAATAGAGAGCAGGGAATCCGGCAGAAATTATCCCAAAAGCCTTAAGAACGTAGGTCGCTTTCTCTGCCCCTTTTATCCCCTTCTCATAGATATAATAATTTACTATCTCCCCAGAAGGCCCTATAATAAATGGACCTACACTCCCTCCCACTACACTTTGTATCCTGAACCAGTTTGTCTTCCCTTTATGAAATCCCCTCTCATCACAACAACCACCTTTCATAAGAACTGCTACTTTCCCCTCCGGATCTACATAGTTTACGGGATTATCTCTTGCATAAACATATGGGTGCCTCCATTGGATGGATAAAGAGGGAGTTACAGGGGGGATAGAGAAAGAAACTGACCTTCCCCTCCCCGATGCCTCACATTCCCCACATCCCGAAGAACCTCCTGAAATATGCCCCCCTCCTCCATAAAACCTTGCTATCTCCCTCACTAACGGATCCACCGAAATAAACCTCCCCACGGAAGGATTATAGTATCTGGCGCGGTAGTAGTAAAGTTGGGTGCTTTTATCATATTCCCTTCCGGTGTAGGTGAGGGGATTTGCTGTGCTTCTTCTCCCTCGCTTTCCCATCATTCCCATCATCCTCTCCCCCCAGCCTGGAAACCCTCTTAGCTTACCGTAGGGGGAGTAAAAATACCTTTTCACTACTTTTCCCCTTCCGTCAACTAAAGCTGTGACACTTCCCAATGCATCCCTCAGATAATAGTATACCGCATTATTTTCATAATCCACCCTCGCCAGCCAGAAGTCATAGGAACCAGGGAGGGAGCTTCTCTTTATCCTCTCTTCCGCCTCTATTAACCGGCTGGATTTATCGTAGGTGTAGGTTATCTCCCTTCCTAATCCTCCTTCCTTTATCTCCATCTTTACCCGGTATATTTAGAGAAGAAGGTTTTCAAGGTCTTAATTCTAAACTTAATACTATTATCCTTGTCTCTTCGTCGCCCACACGTGGATAATCAAAAGATATATATTTGGGGTAGCCAAGTACTCTATCATATCTTATGATTGCTCTTACACTTCCCCATTCTGATTTTGAAGGTAACATTCTATCTCTGATAATCTGTGACGCCATCTCGAATAATCTCTCTACTGTAATATGACATGATGGTTTTTCGAGCCCTTCTTTGTAGGTAATAATTTGGGATGGTGTAACTACAGCAACTACCTTGCCCTTATCCACGATAATTGTCTGGGTACCATGTGGGCCAAAAAAGCGTCCCGAAAGATGAATCTTCAAAAGATATGAATCTGCGCCTCTTTGCTTCCATTTTGCCATTGCTTCATCGAATCTCCTCTGTGATGGTATACCCACTATCAAATGATGTATACCTACCCCAGAAATGATTGCAACAAAGCAAACTGTAGCATATATTATTTTTTTCATCTGACTCCTACCAAGGTATGCCAAGATAGTTGTAGATTCTCCGCATATTATCTGTCCACCACATCAGATATTGATTATTTATTTGCTCAGCACTAGCACTTCTTATCATCACATTAAGGGTTAAAACATGTCTAGCTCCATACAGATGTCCTAACTCATGTCTCGCTACATTAGTGTATGCCATCCTAGTTCCTCCAGCTTCTTGGTCTATCTGGCACACGTTGAGGAGTGTTTCTCTTCCAGAATGCCAACCCCATGCTAGTGATCCCAGTGCTCTCCATCCTGGCTTTACGGACGCATCGTATTGCGTTAAATCTTTCGGGGCGATCTGGAAGAAAATATTCAGGTATCTGGTCGGAATCGGAAGAAGTGCTCCTATATTTATTTTCGCCCGCAATTCAGGGTGGATATAAATATTAGCTGCTTGTTGTAAACCAGTCGGATCTATGTAATTCACCGGATTGTTCCTCACATACACATAGGGATGCCTCCATTTTATAGAAACTGAAGGGACAGAAGACACTTCCGGCACACTCCCCCTCCCCAATCCCCCGCAACTCCCACAACCTCCCGAACCCCCAGAGAGGGCAGAGCTTCCCGCATAAGAGCGGGCGAATTGCCTAATCAGTGGGTCAACGGAGATGAACCTTCCCACTCCTGGATTATAGTACCTGGCGCGGTAGTAGTAAAGTCCGGTAGAGGAATCATATTCCCTTCCGGTGTAGGTGAGGGGATTTGCTATGTTTCTTCTCCCTCGCTTTCCCATCATCCTCATCATCCTCTCTCCCCAGCCTGTAAACCCTCTTAGCTTACCGTAGGG
>JALUVB010000070.1 GCA_027021085.1 bacterium | reverse complement strand
CTATTTCCAGGATTCTATCCATATCACAGGGGTGCCCGTAAGTATGAACAGGCATAATGGCACGGGTGCGCGGGGTAATTTTTTCTTCTATCCTTTCCACGTCTATATTCCAGGTGCGGGGTTCTGAATCTATGAGTACAGGTTTTGCTCCGCAATATCGCACTGTGTTGGCAGTGGCTATCATGGTGAAAGTAGGGATGATGACCTCGTCTTTATCGCCAATCCCCAGGGTATAGAGAGCCAGGTGTAAGGCAGTGGTGCCGCTGGTAACTGCTACTCCGTATTCTGCTCCCACTTTGCGGGCAAATTTCTCCTCGAATTCCCTGATTTTACTTCCCAGGGAGGATATCCAGCCGGAATCTAAGCATTCCAGGACATGTTTTTTTTCTTTCCCGTCCAGCAATGGCTCACATACAGGGATAACCCTGCGAAACGGGTTATTGGGCCTGAGAGGGGGTTCCGGGAGGGGCAGGAGATGTAATTTATCTTCCCGGAAAACAGTAGCCGGTTTAATTATCTCTCTTTTTGCCATTTTAATTTTGCTCCTTTTATTACTGTTAAAATGTATTTTACCCCTTTTCTTGCATAACTCAATGGGTCCGGGGATGTTTTGGTGGCACCATATTTCCTGGTTTTACAGACGTAGGGGATTTCTGCAATCTTGTAACCCTTCTTTTTTGCCTGGGCTATCAGGTAGATAAAATATTCCCCATAGTCTCCCTCCAGGGAAATATTTTCCAGCACCTGTCTTTTCATAGCAATAAACCCGCTGGTGTAATCCCTGAAATCGTGGTACAGGGAAATCTGGCATAGCAGGTTGATTGCCCTGCTGAAAAGGTAGGGATAAGAGGGAGCGCGGTCATCTTTTCCGCCGGGCAGAAAGCGGGAAGCTACTACTATGTCTTTCCCGTCAATTTTTTTTACCATTTCTTTCAGTACAGAGGGAGACATGCTTAAATCACAATCCATCCAGCAGACAATTTCGCCCCTTGCTTCCTTAGCCCCTCTTCTGAAAGCAGAAGTGAGCCCTTTTTCCTTTATCCTGCGTATGACTTTTACCTGGGGAAACCGTTGGGAAATTTTTTCTGCCACTTCCCATGTTCTGTCGGGAGAGTTGTCATCTACCACGATTATTTCGCAATTCTCGGGGAAGACTTTGCATATTTCGTTAATAAGTATTCTTACGTTTTCTCTCTCATTGTAAGTAGGTAAGATGATAGTAACCATTTTTTGTATAATACTAAATAGAGAAAGGGAAAGCAATGGAGCGAGAAATTTTTTTTAAGATGGACGAAATAGAAGAATGCCACTGGTGGTTCCAGGTGCAAAGAAGGTTGGTAAAAAGATTCTTTCTCCTGAGGAGACATGCGTTGTTCCTGGATATAGGTTGCGGGACGGGGAATACGCTTTCCTGCTTATCCCTCTTTGAGGGGGTGGGATTGGATATTGAGCCCCTTGCACTTGAGATTTGCCGGGCAAAGAAATTACCCCGTCTTCTCCGGGCGGATGCCTCATCTCTTCCCTTCCAGGATGAGAGTTTTCATGGGATACTGATACTGGGCGTTTTATATCACCAGGGAGTTAAGGAGGAAGGGGAAGTGCTTAAAGAAGCCTGGAGAGTGCTCAAAAGGGAAGGGATATTGCTTGTTACTGAACCGGCTTTTGAGTTTCTAAGAAGACCGCACGATATTGTGGAGCATACCAGGAAAAGATACACCCGGGAAGAACTTGCGCAATTAGTTGCCGGGGCAGGATTTAAGATTGTCAAAACTTCTTATGTTTATTCCTATGCACTTCCCTTGCTTCTGCTTATTAAGTTTCTCAGGTTGAAAAAAGAGGGAAGCGATCTTTACCTGCCACCTCTATGGATAAACACTCTCTTTAGATTGCTGGGGTACCTGGAAGTTAAGCTTCTCTCTTTCCTCTCTTTTCCCTTTGGCTCCACGGTCTTTGTTCTGGGCAGAAAAGAGGCAAGATGAACAGGAAGATATTGATACTGCTCATCCTGATTTTATCCCTGGGAGGTTTCCTGCGGGTTTTCAGAATAGGGAAAGAAAGCATCTGGTTCGACGAGTTTGCCACCTATGAAAAAGTTTCTGCTCTTACTTTCAATATAATGCTGGAAAGAATGAGAAAAGATGAAACTGCTCCACCTCTCTATTTCGCACTACTGTACGCGTGGGGTAAATTAGGAAGAGGGTTAATCTGGCTGAGGTTGTTTTCTGCTTTGGCAGGGATTTTAGCGCTGTATTTTTTCTATCTTTTAGCGCGGGAAATCCTGGATAAGCATTCTTCTTTATTTGCTACTTTTCTCTTGGCCATTTCTCCCTACCATGTCTGGTACTCGCAGGAGATGAGAATGTATGTTCTCCTCGCCTTCTTCACTATTATTTCCTCCTTGTACTGCTGGAAATGGTTTAAATCGGGGAAAAGGTTATTTGCGGGGTTATACATATTTTTTACCCTTTGTGGTCTCTATACCCATTATCACTTTCTCCTTATTCTCCTGGCGCAGAACCTGTTCATATTTTTTGAAAGAAAGAGAATTAAGTCCTGGATGAAGATGCAGATTCTTGTGCTGTTGGCTTTCTTTCCCTGGGTGTTTTTCTTATGGAAAGATTTATTTTATCCTGGGAACTCCTGGATTCCTGCTCTTAACGTATTGACGCCGTTTTTTATTTTCTCTGCTTATACTCTTGGCATTCATCCCTTTGTTCCTGTGGTTTTAGCCTGGTTGACTTTGCTTGTAGCTTTTGTTGTGCTTTTCAAAGTAGGTGAAGAGATAATCAGTAAACCGCGTCTTGTCTCGTTGGAAGGGATAAGATTTATCTCTGTTCTGTTTGCTTTGCCGATAGTCACTGCTCTGGTTATATCCCTATTCAAGCCAATAATATCCGAAGGTAAGCGATACCTGATTATTTCACTGCCTTTTTTCTACCTAATCCTTGCGTACGGGGTTTCCCGTCTGCGGGA
>JALUVB010000069.1 GCA_027021085.1 bacterium | reverse complement strand
TATTTCCAGGCATACTTACCATCCCGCCTTCCCTGGAGGGTTATTTTCTCCTTCCCATTCTTGCTGAGCCAACCACTTAACATGACCATCTGTCCACAATATATTCCCTCCATCTGGAATATGGTTGCCAGGACGAGATAGATTAGAAGAACCTCCAAATAGATCCCACATAATAGCTAAATCAGGACGACTATTCTTTATTGTATAACCTCCCGCCATGGAGCTTCTGGGATAAGCATAGCTCATTCGAGCACTGTTATTCCAGTTCTGAGCGGAATTGTTGATTGTGGTAGGACGAGGATTTCCTTTATCTGAGGGACATTTAAAAACATTAGGTGAGGAAATATACGCTGGGTAGAGAAGAAGTGGTCCATCAGTTGTATCCGTCCCAGAATCGTCATCATAGGGGAACCATCCTTCCCACTCTTGAGAGTACATAGCGATACCCAACCCCAGTTGTTTAAGATTGCTGGCGCAGGTTGTTCTTCGTGCCGTCTCGCGGGACCTCTGCAAAGCGGGGAGAAGTAGAGCCGCCAGAATAGTAATAATGGCTATCACTACCAGAAGCTCTATGAGAGTGAAGCCTCTAAAGTTTATCCTTTTTATTACCATAATCCCCATCACCTCCTTTCTTTACCAAAAGAAACACCTCCCTGTGGAGAATAAATATTAATTCTTAACGTCTTTAACTCAAAGGGTTTGATATCCAGGGTTATCTTATTCCTGGAAAAGGGAAGAGAGCCGATTTCCCTTTCAATAAGGTCGCATTCCTTCACATCTTCAAGGGGTAGAGAAAAGATTATCTCACTCTTACCCGATTTTCCTTCCACCTCTAACAGCCTCAGGATAAATCCTTTTCCATCCTCTTCCTGTTTCCAGGCGGTAATTATCACATTAGGAGGGGATACCCTTATGTATGACTTATAGGGGGATATAGTTCCCCAATGTTTCTCCCCGGTCACCCCGGTTAAGAGAGTATTGAATTCATACCCTTTTCGGAAAGCCTCTGCTTCTCTCCAGTCTCCCCGATGAGGATATAGAGCATAGCGAAAAACATGTCTGCCTTTATCAATTAGAGCGAGATCAACAGGACCATGAGGAGACCTTAATAAACTCAGGCGGACTGTATCTGAAGAAGCGTCATATCCATATTTGCCGTCGTTAACTATTAATACTCCCCATTCCTTATTGGAGAAATCAAGCCATTGTTGCATGGGGCGGTCAGGTTCGGGATTATTTATTCCCTCCGCAAACTGATGCTCAGTGGGGTCAATATGGCTCCGGGTTTCCTTTTCCAGGTTTGGTTCCCTCTCCGTTACTCCATAGGGGATTTCAGTAACCACTCTGTCAGTTTTTAGAGCAAAGGGGAATTCTGCCTTAAGCATTGTTTCCTCTTCATTCCAGTCTACTTCGGTCAGGAATTCCACGCAGGGGGTTCTGGAGTAAACACGGATATATTGAACAATCTGCGAAGATGGGAGAGTATCTTTGCTCTTCATCTCTTTAACCACCCGAATGCTTGCCCGGACGGGTCCTTTCTCTACTAAGGATATATCTTTAACCTTATCCAGAACGAAATACTCACCCGTATAGTAAATAGACCAGGATTGTCTCTCAGGAGGAGAGAAAGAGTCCCGATAAGCTACCAGTCGGTTACCTCTGTCTCTGAATAAGAATTTCTTAAGTTCCTTATCAAAGATAATAACTTCTCCTGTAACTTTATCCACTTCCACACGGAGTCGGTAGTTCTCCAGCCAGAGATCTCCATATTCAAGGTCTGTCCTGGGGGGATTTCCTTTCTTAAGATAGAAAACCCTATGGCCAAAAGAAGGCACCTTTTCGGCTATAAAGATAACTTTTTGGGATGAGCCATGGGATAGTATCTGGACAGGAGAAACCACATGCCCTTTTTCATTATAAACAGCAAAAGATTCTTCAACATTATTGTCTGTTTCTATCTCCACCACTCCTCCACGTTCCCAGCTTAATGTATTAAATACCACCACGGGATTACCCTCTCCCCGGGTATCAATATTTTTTATCAGATAATGAATTGCCTCTTTCTTCAATTTCTCGCCTTTGTTTAAAATCTTCCTATACAACTCATATGCTTCTTCATGAACCGACTCCACGCAGGTTCCGCAGATAATATCGTGAAACTGGTTGAAACAGAGATCCAGCCATAATTTCTTGAGAGGGGCAAATGGATATTCCTTCCCTTCTAACTGGGCTATGGAGAATAATTTTTCCAAATCCAGTAGGAGAGTCTCACCCGAACGGTTATATCGTTTGATAAATCCGTTAGTGGTAAAGGTGCCGGTGAATTCATAACCTAATTCTCCTTTAACCAGGGGTAGTCTATCTATATATTTTTTCATCCTCTCTAACACCTCATTTGCTCCGCTCCATTTCCAGTAATATTCCGGGACGGATTCACTAAGTTCATCAGCTTTAAACAGCCAGTCTTCCTGGAAGCGAATATCCCTATCCGAACCCAGTCCTGTGCAGAGATGAAACTCCTCCACTCCCAGGTCTTTTTCTTCCTGTTTTAGAGATTCCACCACCTCTTCCTCAGGCGCAGCTATCCATTTTCCTGCCATTACTATTATCCGGCTTCCATCGCCTCCCTCCCACACAAATTGTTTGAATCCTGCAGGACGGCATCGACGGATGTAGTATCCTTCCAATCCTGCTTTTAGAAATATCTGCGGTAAGGACTCTGGATGGGTAAACCCATCAGGAGCCCAGGCAACCCTGGCTAATTTGCCGAATCGGGATAGGAAATATCTCTGGCCGTATAGTAATTGACGAACCAGAGATTCCCCTCCCGGGATAGCGTGATCAGGTTCCACCCACTCTCCTCCCGCAAGTTCAATTTTTCCTGAAGCTACATGTCTCTTAACACGCTCAAAAAGACGAGGATAAAATTTTTCTATTGCCTGAAAGCTCAAAGGGGTGGAACGGGAAAAGATAAAATC
>JALUVB010000068.1 GCA_027021085.1 bacterium | reverse complement strand
CCAGCGTTTTTTAAAATATGTAAATGCTGGGATATATTGGCCTGTTGCTTTTTTACTAATTCCTGTATTTTTGTTACACATTGTTCCTGCTCCAACAGGTTCTGTACAATCATCAGGCGAGTAGGATGTCCCAGTGCTTTCAGGTAATCTGCCAATTTTTCGTAATCCATCTTAGAGTATTGTAATAAATTTACTTCTTTATTTCCATTCCTTACTTTTTAAATATACAGGATTAACAAAAATCCCACAGATAGTTTCATTCTTTTCCCTGGAAATATTTTTCCCCTGCGTATTCTTCTGCTTTTATTTTTCCTTCTTTTTCCAGGATTTCCAGGTACTTGACTATCTCGTTTATATGCAATCCCAGAGTAGCAGATATCTCTTGCCGGGTAACGGGTCTGCGCAGGAGAAGAGCATAAATTTCTTCTTCTATGTTTTTCAGGTAAGCACGTGTTTCTTTCCTTTTGAATTCTGCAATAATCTCAGCTTTTTCTCCCAGTAATTCCTTTATTTTTTCCAGCTGCTCTCTTTCTACTCTCCTAATCCAGGATTCGGCCGGTGGGCGTACCGGAGTATTGAGCTGGACCTTATCCGGGTTTATTTTTTCTACGGCTTCTTTAAGCAGGTGCAGTTCTGGCGGGGAATCATTTACTTCTCTAACCAACATGATTTCTAAGTATAGCTTCCCCGAGAAAATCTTTCTGAATTCAATCATTCCCCGGATAATTTCTTCTATTCTCAAAGAGGGGAAAGGCCGATTTATTTTTTCAAAAGTTTTCTGATTAGCTGCATCTAAGGAAGGTATGACCAGGTCAGCAAATCTTAAATCTTCTCTTACTTCTTTTAGAGCTAAAAGTGTTCCATTAGTGATAACAGCTACGGGAATAGAGGTAAATTCCTTTATTTCTCTTATCATTTCCCCGATTTTGGAGTTGAGGGTAGGTTCACCACTGCCGGAAAAGGTGAGGTAGTCTATAGTTTTTCCGGAAGAAAGGGCAATTTTTACTTCTTTTACTATTTTTTTCGCCTTGACGTATTCTTTTCTTAAGAGAGTTGTCTGTGCGGTTCTCCCCAGCTGGCAGTAAATACAATTCAGTGTGCAGGTTTTAAAAGGAATGGCATCTATTCCCAGTGAATAGCCCAACCTGCGGGAAGGTACAGGCCCAAAAATATAACCTATCTTAGACATTCTTCTATTTTCCTCCCTATTTTTCCCAGGCTTTCTTTTATCTTTCCTTCTTTAAGTATGGCCGGTTCTCCGGTATCTCCTGCTTCTACAACACCCGGTTCTATGGGTAGAGAGCCCAGAAATTCTACTTTAAATTCCCGGGCTATATTCTCTCCGCCGCCTTTTTTGAAAAGGAATATTTCCCTGCCGCAGTAAGGGCACATTAATCCCCTCATATTCTCCACAATTCCCACCCTCCTGGCTTTCAGTTCTTTAGCAAAATTCACTGCTTTCCGGGAATCGAGAAGGGATACTTCCTGGGGAGTGGTAACCACAATTGCTACATCTACAGCGGGAATTAACTGACAGATACTTAATGGTTCATCACCTGTCCCGGGAGGAGAATCCACTATGAGAAAGTCTAACTCCCCCCATTCCACATCTGCTAAGAATTGCCTTATTATGTTTGCTTTGAGAGGCCCTCTCCAGATTATCGGGGTGTTCCTATCCTCCAGGAGGAATGCCATACTCACTACACGGAGGTTCTCTTTCCAGAGATAAGGAATTATTTTTTCTTCCTTGAACTGCAATTTCTTCCCTTCCAATCCCAGCATCTTGGGAACGTTTGGCCCATGGATATCGACGTCCAGAATTCCTACTTTATATCCTTTCTGCATTAGAACAACACTTAAATTTACTGCCAGGGTGGTTTTCCCTACCCCTCCTTTCCCGCTTAGAACGAGGATTTTGTGTTTTATCTTCCTCATATTTTTTTCAATCCTCTGCTTCTCCGCTTCCATTGTCTTCATATATTCTTGGGGGGAAGAACTTCTTTGCATTTCTTACTCCTTTATTCTATCCCATATTACAGGAAGTAAACGGGAAATTTCTCCATCCATATATTTTAAGAAGGGTACTCCCATTTGCACTGATTCTATAATTTTCTCCTCGAAAGGAATCTTACCCACAATTTCTATGCCTTTATCTTGTGCGTATTTTTCAATCCGGGAAGTGTTTTCTATATTTAAGTCGAACTTGTTTATGCAAATGAATACCTTTACCCCAAAATGAAAGGCAACATCTATGAC
>JALUVB010000067.1 GCA_027021085.1 bacterium | reverse complement strand
TTTATCCTTTCCAATTCAGTCCTTCATCTAACATAATAAGATAATTTTCTGGTGGGATATAATTTGCTATTGTATTACCAGAACCTAATGCGTATCTTCCCGGCATACATTTATCTAATGTGTCTTTTATATATTTTTTTAATTCTTTTCCCTTCAATCTACTAAGTCTGTCCATATCTATTCCACCCAGGGCAGCGATTCTGTTCCCATATATTTTCAGGAAGTTTCCCACAGGAATAATTACATCTTGAAAAGAATGAAAAGCATCTATTTTTACATCTTCTATCAAATCTTCCATGACACTAAGCACATTACCGCAACAGTGATACCAGTACATTTTCCCTTCATTATGTGCAAGGGACGCATATTTTTTAAACCAGGGGAACACATTCTTTCTTAGAAATTCAGGACTTACCATGGTGGCAGTTTTGAAACCAAGGTCATCAGCGTGGAATATTGCCCCTACTTTAGGATGTTGAATAGATTCCTTGTAAGCTGCATAAACTTTTCCTCCCCATTGGTTAAAAATTTCTTCTACAAGTTGGGGATTATCAACGGATAAAATAAAAAGATCTTGATAACCCAAAAATCTTTCTAAAATCATTTCAAATACAGTGGTTCCCACAGTTATTTTCATCCCGTCTTTCAGGTTTTTTTCTATAAACTCCAATGGCCTTAAATCTGGTTCAATACTGTTCCAGCTTATTTTTTCAAAATCATCCCAGTTTTTGATAATACCTCCTCCCTCTTCAACCCAACTTCTTTGTCCCTTTGAAAGCTTTGCAGTGTCTGATGTTTTTCTTTCTTTAAATCCTGGCATATTTCTAAAGCTAATCCATCCGGGTACATAATCATAACCCATTCTGTAATAAAAATTTACCATCTGTTTTAAATAAGCTTCTGTTGTTTCCTCTGTGTTGGGTATCCATTTTTCCCCGAATATATTTTCTGTGATATATTTCATCACTTCTTCATCAATTCCCAGCTCTACAAAATGAACTTTATCCGGTTTCCTTTTCCCCCTTAAAACTTTTGTAAAAGTTTCAAAATCAGGCGAAGGATTTTTTAGTGGAAACCTCATAATCTTCTCCTTTTAATTAAATATTCACCACTTCAAACTCCTTAGCACCTTTATCTTTCAAAAATTTTGGAATCACTCCGGGTTGTGCATGAAATCCATAGTAAGGATTAATAATACTTTCTATGTTTTTAACCTCTCCTTTGTCAATCTCCAAAAAAATAAAATAAGGAGATTTACCGAAGTGCTCGCTTACTCTGCTCTCTAAACCCCTGTCATACTCAGAAGAAAAAGCGATTTTCATAATTCCTCCTTGTTAATTCTTTTCCATAATAAGAAGAATCTTTCCCTGAACTTTGGGAAAGCTTTTACCAGAGGGATTCCTTTGGAGTAGGCCTGAGCAATTTTCCTACTTAAAGGAATTCTTTCTAAAATTGGTATTTTTTTATCTTTGCAGTAAGTTTCAACTTGTTCATCACCTTTCCCTGCCCGATTTATAATAACACCTGTCTTTACTTCCAGTTTCTCACACATCTTTACTGCCAAATCCAGGTCGTGCAAGCCAAAAGGAGTGGGCTCTGTAACAAGAATTGCAAAATCAGAGCCTTTCACTGCCTCTACAACAGGACACGAAGTTCCGGGAGAGGAGTCTATGATTACATGTTTATGAGGATTAATTTTTTTCTTCAATGCCTTAACAATAGGAGTAGGGGAGGATTCGCCAACTGTAAGAATTCCATGCCAAAATTCAATATTACCTTTCTCTCCTTTTTCCAGAATTCCTTTTTCAACATCTACCTCAAATATGGCATTTTCTGGACATATTAAAGAGCAAGCTCCACAGGAGTGGCAGAGTTCGTAAAATATCAAAACTTTTTTCTTTACCACAGCTACAGCGTTGAATTGGCAGATTTCCGCACAACTTCCACATCCGGTACATTTGGAATCTTCTACTATGGGTTTGGGAAGGTATACATATTCCTTTTTATATATTTGGGGCTGGATAAATATATGTGCATTTGGCTCCTCTACATCACAATCTACAAATTGAACTTCTTCATCTAAGGAAAGAGCGAGGCTTGTGGCAATAAGAGTTTTCCCTGTTCCTCCTTTTCCGCTGGCTACTGTTACTGTCATGATTTACTTCTCCCTTTTCTTTTGGAATTTTGGGTAGCGTACCGCGGATTGGAGTCCGCGGTTACTCTTTTCACTGTATTCCCTCGACTGGAATGCTTTTCTACCTCCGAATTTACCTCGGGAGTATTCTGTCTCGGGCCTCCCTCCGAGGGATGTGTGGGCTGAGTCAAGAATGGGAGAGCAGAACTCGCAAGCTGTTTTAAAGCTTCTTCAACTTTATCCCCCTCAAATTTATATATCTCCACGAAATTATCTCGTAGAGCATGAAAAGCTATTTCCCCCATCTCTTTAGTTATAACTGCATTAATACCCCTTTTCCCCACCAAATCTCGTACCACAGAAAGTGCTGCTCTTGCCTTGTCCTTTTGAAAAAGGTTCTCTTCTATACTTACTTCATTAACCTTTCCATCTTGCATCGTTACAAACAGAAAATACTTTGCCCTGCCGAAATGTGGTGAAATGTGACCATCTAAATTATCCTTTTTTTCTCCTACAGGTATCATTACTCTCCATTTTTTTGGTTTATAGGGTTCAATATGAATAGTCAATGCTTCTATATGTGGAAATCTCTTCTTTACCTTTGCCACTCCCTCATGTGCTATTTCATGTGCCCGTGCTACATCTGCGCTTCTCTCCACCTGAATATGTGCCTCACCCAGATAAACAAGCCCAGCCTGTCTAATCCTCACTTTTTCTACATCTTTGATGCCTTTTATACTTATTAGCGTCTTCGCTATATTTCTCTCCAGCTCGGGTGCTATACTGGCATCAAGGAGTCCGTAGATAGATAATCGTCCGTTCTTCCAGCCAATCCATACGACAAAAAAAGATATACTCATAGTAGCCAAACCTTCTACGGCTTGCATCCTAAAAGAGGAAGCAAGTATTCCTAAGAAAACCACAAGAGAGGTAAATATATCTGTAAGTGATTCTTCTGCATTAGCCATAAGGCTTGGGGAATTTACTGCCCTGGCAGTTTTCTTTTGCCAGTGAGAAAGGAACCAGGCAGTAATCCCGGAAAAGATAGCGATTCCAAAGGCAAGGTATTTCCTCTCTATAAAAGAGGGGGTATTTAATTTCCCCCATCCTTCCCTGAGTAGTTCAATGCCTGCAAGTAGAATGAGCAAAGATATAAAAAGAGTAAAAAGGGTTTCCACTTTGTATAAGCCATATGGGAACTTCTCAGTGGGAGGTTTACGCGAGATCCTGATTCCCAGGTAAGAAGCCCCAATTGACAGGAGGTCACCTCCACTATGTATTGCATCTGCTACAAGCACCGTTGCTCCACTGATTAGCCCAATGCTTAATTTAAGAAAAGCCAGGATAAAAGTAACAAGCGTAGATATTCCAGCTACCTTCTCTGCTTTTAGAAGGCGTTCTCTCTGCATAATTTAACGTTCCTAACCGATTACGTAGTTGCTCATCGTTGGAGCCAGTCTTCATCCCAGAACTGTTGTTTAATTTTTAAGTCAGGGTTTATTTTTTCCATGTCTTCTTTACGAAAAGAAATGGGATAGTTAGCAAAATAGTTTTTTATCACTTCGTAAGCCCAATTCAACTCTTTCGTGTATACTTCTTCCCCTTTCCTGTCCGGGTGAGCTTTTTTAATAAGTTTCAAGTATTTTCCTCTTATTTCCTGCAGTGTAGCTTCTTCTCCCAAACCGAGAATGTGTCTTGCCCTGGAAATTTCTTCAAATTTGCGCATCTGTTTTTCTCCCTGACTTAATTGATAAAAAATCCGGTGTTTATTCTTCCTTTTTTGCTTCTTCCAGATAAGGTTTTAATTTATTTATAATCTGCTCTTTAGGGACAACCCCGACTATTCTTTCCACTTCTTTTCCCTTGTAGAATATCATTAAGGTGGGGATAGCCATTATGCCGTAATTTGAAGAGGTTACAGGAGATTCATCTACATTTATCTTGCAGACTTTCAACTTCCCGGCATACTCCGTGGCTATCTCTTCTACAATAGGGGAGACCATCATGCATGGACCACACCATACTGCCCAGAAATCCACCAGGCAGGGCAATTCAGATTCCAGCACTTCCTGCTTGAAATTAACATCGGTAAGATTGGTAACCATATCTATCCTCCTTCTTGAATATCTGTAATTACTTTAACCTCAGGTCTAATGGAATTGGATATTAGGCAATATTTCTTCGTTTTCTCCATGGCAGATTTTGCTTTGCTTATTTCCCCCTTCATTACTTTTATACGGGGGTAAACGGTAATACTTGTAAAGGAAAGTTTCCCTTCTTTAAAAGACACCTCTCCTTCTGTTTCGCTTTCATAGGAAAGAAGATGGAAAGAAAGTTTATCTTTAAAATAAAGAAATGTGGTCATGATACAGGTATTTACTGAAGCAAGAAATAGCTCTTCCGGGCTCCAAAACCCTTCTTCTCCCTTAAACTCGGGGGGAGTAGAAATTTTTATTGTCGGTGTCTTATTACTCCATATCTCTCCCTTTTTATTTTCTTCCCACTTTACCTTTGTTTTAAAGCTAAAAGCTTGCATTTAATTCCTCCGTAATAAACTTTCTACTCTTACCATGCACTTTCCACATTTTCCTCTTCCTCCGCATTCTGGTGAAATAGCAATGCCCAGCTCTCTTGCATGTGCAAGGATAGTTTCCCCTTTCTTTAAGGGTATTCCTTCCTGACCCTTTTTAAATTGAGGAAAATAAATCCTTCCCATTTATTTTTCCTTTCTTAAAATTGGCTCTCTTACTCTCTATTCATAGGAGAACCACATTTTGGGCAGGAGGTATTGTAACAGGGAGTTCCGCTCTGGTGAGGAACACGAGTTCCACATTTTGGGCAAACACAGTAGCCTCCTGGCCCCAAACCGCTTCCTCCCATTCTGCCTCTTCCTCCTCCTCTTCCCATACCCATACCAGCCCCGAATCCTCCTCCCCTGCCAAAATGAGAGGAAACATTGGGCTGATAAGCAGGTTGTAACTCACCCTTCTTAAATCTCTCCACTGCTTCTTTGACTTTGCCTACCACTCCTACGAGAACTTTTACCCCGGCACTTTGGAGTACCTGGAAAGAATTGGGGCCACAACTTCCGGTGAGAACTGCTTCTGCCCCTTTATTTACTACCAATTGTGCTGCCTGAATCCCTGCCCCGCTTAAAGCCTGAACATAGGGATTCTCAAGCGATTCAAACTGCATGGTTTCTGTATCCACCAGGATGTAATAAGGTGCTCTACCAAAGCGAGGGTCCACCAGGGAATCGAGAGTAGGTCCCTGTGCGGTAACTGCAATCTTCATTTTTTCTCCTCCAGTTCCTCAATTCTTTTTCTTATGCTTTCCAATTGTTCCTCCAGGAATTCCGCTTGCTGTTTCAGAGAGGAAAGTTCCTGTTCTGGACCCATTTGCATGGTTGGCGGTGCTCCTCCTGGAACACCATAAGACGGATAAGGGGCTTGTCCCGTCTGGAAAGCCTGCCAATATGTTTGCATTTGGGGAGTAGGCCAGGTTCCGTACATAAGATACTGTGCGGCAGGCCCCAGACCAGTAGGGCTTCTTCCTATCCATCCTGGCGAAAAACCAAACCTCATCCATCCCGGAAGACCTGTTAAATAATACATGTTCCTGTGTCCATAGCCGCCCATTTTACTTACCTCCTTTCATTTTAACTTTACCAGTATCCCAACCATCCATAGGGTATTCCATATGCCCTGTATGGATAGGGGGAACTATAGGGAAGGTGGGGAGCAGCGTACCCGGCCTGTGGATACATGCCCCAACCTTTTCCAAACCAGCAAAAACTCCTCCTCCTGAAACCTCTACCCCAACCCAGGCCAAGTCCGAGTCTGCCTCCTGCAGGGTTCATGAATCCTGGCACAGGGTACCCTGCACAGAATCCTGCGGCCCTTCCTGTCATAGGCCCTAATCCCATTGGTCCTGTTCCATCTCCTCTTGGCATTATTCTCACCTCCTTTCCTGTTTTGCCCTGTGGGAATTATTTCCCTGCTGGCAGTCCTTACATACTCCGTAGAAGTGAAGCTGATGGGAATTTATTTGAAAATCGTATTTTCGGGAAAGTGCTTTCTCTATCTCCCTTATCAGCCGGGTTTCTTCTTCTACAAAGTCCGAATAGTCAGTTATCTTGCCGCACTTGATGCAAACGAGATGGTGGTGGTGTTCTTCGTCCCTTGCTCTGGCCAGTTCGTAACGTGAGCATCCGTCGCCAAAATCAAATTTACAAATCAATCCCATTTTACTCAAGAGTTCCAGTGTTCTATAAACCGTGGCTAATCCTATTTGTGGATAGGAATCGTGTATCCTGAGGTATATGTCTTCCGCTGAAAGATGTCCTTTTGTTTTGCACAGGGTATCCAGAATTACCCGGCGGGGCAGGGTAAACCTTAGCCCCTGTTTCCTGAATAAACCTCCTTCTAACCAGATCGGTCCTTGCATTTTTAAACTTCCCTCCTCTTACTGATAATGATTATCGTTATTATTATATAACATTTAACCTATTTGTCAAGGGGTCGGAAAAAAGGGGACTGTCCCCTTTTTTAGAGTGTGGTAAAATGAGGGCATGTGTATAAGGGAAACAGAGGAAGGGTTAATTCTGGAAGTGAGGGTGCAGCCCAGAAGCAAAAAGGAGGAAGTAAAAAGGGAAGGTAAAATACTCAGGATACGGGTTAAGGCTCCGCCTGAGAAGGGGAGGGCAAATAAGGCCTGTATAGAACTTTTGTCAAAGAAACTCGGCCTGCGTAAGAGCCAGATACATCTTGTGCGCGGAGATAAGTCACAAAATAAGGTTTTTCTTATTTCGGGGGCAGGGGCGGAAGAAGTATCCTCTTTACTTACAGATTAGTAGGAATACAGCTTGAATTCCTTGACACCAGGCGCTGTGGACAGTATACTCATTCCTGAATATGCGTGAGCATAGGTGTTTATTAGGAAAATAAAGTTTGCAGGGAGGAAAGAAACATGTCAAGAAATAACGTGGTGATAAATGGGGCAACTGGAAGTACATGGGTAACCTATAGACCTGAAATAAAGGTTATAGATTGCACTATACGGGATGGGGGACTTATGAATAACCATAAGTTTGACGAGAGTATAGTGAAGGCAGTGTACCAGGCTTGTGTGGAGGGCGGAGTTGATTACATGGAAATCGGGTATAAGGCATCAAAGAAAATTTTTGCTCCTTCCCAGTATGGAGCCTGGAAGTACTGCGATGAAGACGATATCCGGCGAGTGGTAGGAGATAATGATACTTCTCTCAAGTTGTCGGTTATGGCGGATGCAGAGCGTACTGATTATCACGAGGATATTTTACCCTACGACCAGAGTGTTCTGGATACAATCCGGGTTGCCACCTATATTCACCAGATACCCAAGGCTATTGATATGGTCAAGGATGCGCATGATAAGGGATATGAGACTACGATTAATATTATGGCTATCTCTGCTGTCCCGGAGCGTGAGATAGAGGAAGCACTGGAAGTGCTGGTTAAGACTCCGGTGGATGTCATCTACCTGGTGGATAGCTGGGGTGCGCTTTACAGTGAACAAATCCAGGCTTTGATACGTAAATACCTCTCTTATGCAAAGCCTGCAGGGAAAGAAGTGGGAATTCATACGCATAATAACCAGCAGCTTGCCTATGCCAATACTATTGAAGCTCTTATTCTGGGCGCGAATCGGCTGGATGCAAGTCTGGCTGGCCTGGGTAGAGGTGCGGGAAATTGTCCCATAGAGCTCTTAATGGGGTTTCTTCATAATCCAAAGTTTCGAATCAGGCCGATACTTGAGTGTATTCAGGAGCATATTGAGCCGTTGAGAGAGAAGCTTCGCTGGGGTTTTGATATTCCCTACATGATTACCGGACAGCTCAATCAGCATCCCAGGGCTGCAATGCAGTTCATCGCAGAAGAGGACAGGAAAAACATCGTTAAATTCTACGATTCTATGGTGGAAGAGGAATAGAAGGTATTCAATGATTCTGCTTCCCTTCCCCTTTTACAAGCAGGCGATATTCTCCTTCACTTACACGGGGAGTTATTATACAATAAACGTATGGAGTTCAAAAGAATAGGCCTCCTTGCGTTTTCTCTCTCCCTTTTATTCCACCTGCTGTTTCTGGTTTATTCTCCCCGTATAGCAGTGGGCGGACGGGAAGAATTGAGAAGCCTGGCGGAGAAAGCGGTTCAGGTCAGGCTTACCTCTCCCCCTGCTTTTCTCTCCCGCAGTAAAGAAGAGAGGTTTATTCCGCTTGATAAAGGGATAGAAGTCTATTTCCAGGCACGGGGTTGGAGGAAAAAGGAGCAGCTTGCTGTGCCGGAACCTCAAACTCCCATGAGTGAAATTCTGCCGCCTCCGGAAAAGAAGTTTTCGCAGGAAGTGATTTCGCTTTCTTCTAATTTGTTAAAGGAGAAAATAACCCTGAAACCCAGGAGATACGTATTGCAGGAGAAAGGGACAACTCCTTTTTCGGATGTGGGTATCCAGCTATCCCGGCAAAAAAAAGGCAAAAAATTTATTCCGCCGGAAAAGGTAAAGGAAGGAGTAACCTGGAAGGAAGGAGAAAGGGAACCAATTGCCTCGCTTCCCTCTCCTTCCACTCTTTCTCCACCTTCTCTTGCTTTGCCTGGGGAAAAAGTTTCTCCCTATGCTTTCTGGGATAACCTGCTGAATATCAAGTTCTTTACCTGGTTTCCTCCCGGAGAAAGGGGATACTGGAAACTTGAGGTGAGTTTGAAGCCCGGGGTAAAAGTTACTCCGTTGCCGCGGGAAGTTGTTTTTTTGCTGGATGCTTCCAAGAGTATCTCGGAGGAGAAATGGGCTGCTTTTGTGAAGGCAGTTAAATCGGCTCTTTCGCTTCTGAATCCACGGGATACTTTTAATGTGGTAGTTTTCAGGGAAAGGAGTTTCCCTTTTAGCCAGAATTCCCTTCCTGCTACGCGGAAAAGAATAAAGGAAGCAGAGAATTTTCTCAGGGATTTTTCCCCGCAGGGGGAAACAGACATATACCATGCCCTCAGTCCCTATCTTTACTCCAGCAAAAATAGAGTAAGAGAAATATTTCTTTTTACGGACGGACGGCCAACCGTGGGGATAACAAGCACCAGAGAGTTGCTCTCCCGCATAAATGGGGAGGCCAGTAATGTTTCTCTATTTACCTTCGGAGTAGGGCAGAGAGTTAATCTCTGGATACTTGACCTTATGGCCAATCGCTTGAGGGGAACTTCTTTTTATCGCTCCTATGAGAATAGGTTTGTGCAGGACTTCCCGGCTTTTTTTAATATGTATAAGACCCCTGTGCTTACGGATATTACCTATAGATTTTCCGGAGCAAGCGAAATTTACCCCGTGTATCCTCCCAATTTATACCGAAAAGGCAGGTTAATTCTGCTGGGAAGGGTTGATCCGGGGGCTAAAGAGATTGTGTTTCGCCTGAGAGGGAAAACTGGTAAAGGGAAAAAAGAGGTGGTTTACCGTTATTCTCTCGCCTCACCGGGAAAAGCGGACAGGAACCTGGGGGAAACCTGGGCGCGATTCCGCATACATGATTTGTTGGTAAAAATGATAATCCAGGGTAGAAGGGATTATGCGGGAGAAATTGCTGCCCTAATGGAAAAATACGGAATTCGTTTACCTTACCTGGAGGAGTTATGGAAAAAGGAGTGAAGGAAATACTATCGGCTATTAAGTTTGACGGAAAGGGTTTGGTCCCTGCTATCGTGCAGGATAATGACACGGGAGAAGTATTGATGTTAGCCTACATGAACCAGGAGGCGGTCAGGAAGACATTAGAAACCGGGAAAGTGCATTTCTGGTCTCGTTCACGCGGTAAGCTCTGGTTAAAAGGAGAAACATCGGGTAACTTTATATATTTAAAGGAATTGTGGATTGATTGTGATGGAGATGCGCTCCTGGTAAAGAGTACACCTGTTTCAGGGGTTTGCCATACCGGTTATTACTCCTGCTTTTACCGCAAGAATGAGGAGGGTGGTTGGAAGATAAAGGGGGAAAGAATATTTAATCCGGAGGAAGTATATGGAAAACAAGGGAAAAGTTAAGAGTTTTGCAGAGAGAGCAGGATTTAAGGTTTATCCCTCTTCGTACGGTAAAATCAAGGATGCTTTTTCCCTGGTGGTGGGTAAAGAGGGGAGAAAGTATCTCTTCATGGAGAAACCTCTCTTTCCCCTGAAGAGCCAGAGGGTGGGGGAGTGGTACATTTTCCCCCTGGATTCCTCTCTATTGAAAATCCTGCAGGAGGAATGTGTTTTCCTTACTCCCAGTCCCTGTGGAAATAGGGCTTCCTTTGGCTTTGGTGACCGTCTGGGGATAACTACTGCTGCCCATATCTCTTCCTTTTCTGGCTACTCCCTTTTCCCGTTTCTTGCCCAGCAGTCGGGAAGAGAATTGGAGAGGACGGGGAGAAGCCTGGAGCAAGTTATTGAGGCAGCTTGTTGGGGCTGCCTGGAAAGCGGTTACCGAGGGGAATGGGGAGCTGATGCTGACCACGTTAAGGATATGGAGGAAGTGAAGGAAGCGGCAAAAGCAGGATTTAGCATGTTTACCCTGGATATCTCCGGTTTTCTTAATCCGGCAGAGGATATCCCTGCAATCTGGCGGAAAAAGGCTAAGAACCTGGAAAGTAGTAATGCCTACCCATACGTAAGTTTTAACCGGGAAATACTGGAAGAATTAACTTCCATTTACTGGAAAGGGCTGGAGTTTGTGAGAGAGGCGTATTATTATCTTAAAGATACCCTTGCCTCTTTTGACCTGGAACTTTCAGTGGATGAGTCTGGTATACCTACCACTCCCCAGGCACATGTTTTTGTCGTGGAGATGCTCAGAAGCG
>JALUVB010000066.1 GCA_027021085.1 bacterium | reverse complement strand
TTTTCAGGTATCTATTGCCGGAAGGAATCTGGGAATCTCCCTTAAGAATTTCTTCCCACAGGGAGATTTTTGCGGCAAGCGCTTTTTTAATATCAATTTTTTCCTGCAGGTTATCTCTAAATGCATCGATTTCTCTGGATTCCTTCTGTAGCAGGTTTTCCAGTGCGGTAGTTTCTTTTTGCAGTGCTTTTGCGAGTTGCTCCTTTCCTGCAAGGTCTTTCTTTAAGTTGGTTAACTTTTCATTTAACGATTCCTTTTGCGCCTGGTAATTTTTGATTTCCTTTTCTATCTTGAATATTTTAACTTCCGCGTTGTGAATGTCTCGGGAAAGTTTATTGATTTCATTGCTAATACGGGCAATATTTGCGGCTACCTCGAAATTCCTTTCTCTTAGTTTCTCGCGCACTTGTTCCCACTTGACTCTTTCTCCTGAGAATTCCCTGATTCTTTCGTTCAGCAGCGCTGATTTTCTTTCGTATTCCTTTAGTTCAATTTTGCCTCTTTCTTCCCGTTTCTGCAATGCAGCTATGTTATTGAGAGTAGCCCTAAATTCTTCCTCTAAATTTTCTGCTCTCCGGCGGGAATTTTCTTTGGACTTTTCCAGCTGATATTTCTTTTCCTGGAAAAGATTCAGCTTTCCTTCTACTCTTATAATATTTTCTCTGATAATTGTCTCTTTCTCGCGCACCTGCTCCAATTTGTCTTCTATTTCTTCTAAGGCTCTCTCTAATTCTTTTCTTCTGCTCTCTCTTTCCTGTACTGCTCGCTCCAGAAGTATTTCTCTTTCTTTAAGTTGGGAGATAGACTTCCTGATTTCTTTCTTTTCCTTCTCAAGTTTCTGGTATTCCCCGGCGGCAAGAGTGATCTCCACGTCTTTAACTTTTTCTGCTAGGTCCCTGAACTTTCGTGCTTTGCTGGCCTGTCTTTTTATGTATTTTAACTGTCTTTCCATTTCGCCTGTAATGTCCTGTACACGGATGAGGTTTTCTCTGGCTTTTTCTATATTCCTGAGAATCTTTTGTTTCTCACTCTTAAACTGGGAAATGCCGGCTACTTCTTCGAAGAGCAATCTCCTCTCTCTGGGCTTGGAAAGTATCACAAATTCCACCATGTCCTGGCTTAAAAAAGAATAGCCGGGGGCGCCTAATCCTGTCCCTGCAAATATTTCCTGTATGTCCTTCAATCTTACCGGTGTCCTGTTAATAAGGTATTCACTCTCTCCTGAAC
The DNA here is from genome assembly GCA_027021085.1 of bacterium. GTDB lineage: Bacteria > CAIJMQ01 > CAIJMQ01 > JAADFP01 > JAADFP01 > JAADFP01. Next base: position 1,792 of record JALUVB010000066.1, on the reverse strand, counting down.
GGAATAACCTTCGGGTAATTGAAATCTCGGAGAAAGTGGAAGAGTGCGAATCCTGGTTGTCCAGAGTAAGAGTTACTTCTGCCATCCCCAGGGGTTTTCTGTTATTTGTCCCGACAAATATTATGTCTTCCATTCTGGTTCCCCGCAGGTTATAAGGATTTTGTTCGCCCAATCCCCACCTTATAGCATCTACCAGATTGCTTTTGCCGCATCCGTTAGGTCCGACAAAAGCGTTAATCCCCTTGATAAGCTCAACATTCACTTTGTTTGGAAAAGTTTTAAATCCTACAATATTTATTTTTTTTAAATACACAAATACCTCGAGAATTTACTTACTCGGTATTTTGAAGATTTGGAATTTGCCATCTCTTAATTGTTGATAATGATACCTCTAATCTGCGCTTCCGTCAACTTTTTATTCTATTTTTAATAGGGTATAATATTATGGTGATAAGCGAGTAGTTCTTGCTTGGTTATGAATTTGTTTTGGGAGGTGATTAGCGATGGAGGGATTGGTTAAATGGCTCGGTCATGCTTCTGTAAGAATAGAAGCAGATAGGGTTATTTATATCGACCCCTGGAAGTTAAAGAGGATAGAGCTAAAAGCAGATGTTATTCTTATTACACATGACCATTATGACCATTGCTCCCTCGAGGACATTGAAAAGGTCAGAAAAATAGACAGCAAGATTGTAGCGCCTTATTCCTGCCAGGATAAATTAAAAGGGGAAATTCATTTTGTAAAAGCGGGGGAGAAATTAACCTTCCAGGATATAGAAATCGAGGTGGTTCCTGCCTATAATATTAGGAAGAGATTTCACCCCAGGGAATACGGAGGAGTTGGCTATATAGTAACTGTTAAGGGCATCCGTATCTATCATGCAGGAGATACGGACTATATTCCTGAAATGAAGAGTATAAAAACAGATATTGTTCTTCTTCCCGTAGGTGGGGTTTATACCATGGATGCTGAAGAAGCAGAAAAAGTGGTAAGTGCAATAAAACCGCGTTTGGTTATTCCTATCCACTACGGGAGTATAGTGGGTAGTTTGTCCGATGCTCAGAAACTTAAGGAATTATATGGAGAAGTGGTAAAGATACTGCCTCTTCAAAATTAAGAAAGGAGGACTCATGAGGAAAGGTGTAATCTGGGGAATCTTGGGAATATTGATGGCTCTGGTGGTTTCTTCTGCTTATGCTAAGGAGCCCAGTACAGGAGATGTCCTTCTGAGCAAGCTAAGGGAATTAGGCTGGAGAATGGTTTACTATAAATCAAAGGATAAAGAAATCTGGGGTAACAGAGGATATATTATTTATCGCCCGGGAGTACCTGAATACAAGATTAAAAAACGGCAGGAGGAAATAAAAGTAGTTTCTTCTCCCCCACCTCAGGCAAGGATGCTATCCCAGGAAGAATTGGGAAAGCTGAGGGGCGAAATCCAGAAAACTTTGCAGGAATTTGCCCTGGAAAGGGAGAAAAGAAAAGAATTAGAAAAGTATCTGGGAGATGTTGAAGAGCAGTTACAAGCATATAAAGAGGAAGTAAAAGTAGAAAGAGGAAAAACTTACACAGTAGTAAAGGGAGATTCTCTCTGGAAAATAGCTGAAAAATTTTATGGAACACCTTTGAAATGGCCCCTTATTTACAAGGCAAATAAAAATGAAATAAAAAATCCGAATCGCATCTACCCAGGGCAGAAGTTAATAATTCCTGTTGCAGAGACTGTTACTACTCCACCCTCCCCCCAAAAACACTACCTGAAGTGAGGAGAAAAGTTTTTCTTTGCCAATC
>JALUVB010000065.1 GCA_027021085.1 bacterium | reverse complement strand
GGCATAATTGCCCGCCTGGTGGAAGAGGGGAGCGCGTCTTATCTTCCGGTAATTCAGGACCTGGAAAAAAAGGGCGAAATAAGGGGAGTTTGTATATGGCAGGAGGATGGAACAAAAGTGATAGGAGAAGTTGATTCTGAAACCTGGAGCATAGTGGATGAGGCCGAGATAAAGCGTGCCTGGGAAGGTAAAACTGCCTATACGCTTCTTTATCCCGTGGGAGGGAAACTATTCAAACGAGGATATGCTCCACTTTATGCAAAAGGGAAAGTGGTGGGGGTGGTGGGGGTGGAAGGAGAAGTGTTTATGCTCAGGACTTTATACGGGGTAAGGAAAGCCCTGTTATTAAGTGGCCTGGGTAGCACCATTCTTGTCCTTTCCCTTTTCCTTTTATCCTGGAAATTTCTCTCCAGGTACCTCTATCTGCTGGAGGAGTTGGAATTCCAGGAAAGGGTTTCCCGGTTGGGCGATATGGCATCTTCCTTGCTGCATGAAATAGGCAATCCGCTGGGAATTATGCAGACTACGCTGGAAACTTTGAAAGAAGAGGAAGACCCCCGGGAAAGAGAGAAATTAATAGGCTATTTAGAAGAAGAAATCGATAGGTTGGCTCACAGGACAAGAAGTTTTCTCCTGGAAAGAGAGAAAGAAGAAGAAATTGACCTCTGTGAATTTACCGAGGATTTTCTTTCCTCCTGGAAGGAAAACCTTAAAAAAGAAGGCATTTCTCTTTTAATCAAGGTGCAGGGGGAAAACCTTCTCTGGACAGGAAAGGGGGAGGACTTAAAGGAGATTCTTCACAACCTTGTCCAGAATGCCCGTGAATCCATAGAAGGAAAGGGAGAGATTGTAGTAAGCCTGGAAAAGCGGAAAAAGCATTTTATTTTGCACGTAAAGGATACAGGAAAGGGCATGAACAGGGAAGTAAGGAAAAAAATATTTACTCCTTTCTTTACCACAAAAGGAGAGGGCAGGGGATGGGGATTGGTGAAAATCAAGAGGATTGTGGAAGAATACGGAGGCAAGATAAGATTTACCTCAAAACATGGGAAGGGCACAGAATTTTTAGTATATTTACCTGTTGAGCCAGGCAAAAAGCCGCCTGTTTAAAAACACAAGGTTACCAGAACAGGGTGTTTTTTACTTTAAGGTATGTAAGCTAAAACGGAAAGTTTTTCAAGGCACGTGGTTGTGTCAGTTCAATGGCGTTCATTTTGGCCAAAGCTTTAGGCCAAAAAGAGCGCCTTTTTCTGTTTTAGTTCACTACAAAGTACAAGGGTAAGTACAAAGGCAGACATCGCCGTCTTTTTCTACCTGAAAAACAGGTAGAGTTCAGTTGAAAATCTTTATTTTCAAAAGGGAGAAGAGATTATGTGCAAGGTGTTTAACAAAAAAGGTCTCGGTGTTTTATTAATGATAGTTTCCCTGCTAATGCTGGGAAAGGTGGGCAATGTATATGCAGGGGAAGAAAGTGGTATCCTGCAGGATTCTCCCGTGGGAGTGAGTGCGGATATAGCTATAAACTCCAAGTATATCTGGAGGGGATTTACGCTTGATGATGACCCTGTAATGCAGCAGGGAATATACGTGAGTTTTTATGGATTTACCTTAAGCGTGTGGAGTAGCCTGGATATGAAAGGAAAGGATGACCTGGATTCAGACGAGGTTGACTATGGAGTGGATTACACCTACGAGACGGATAAATTCAGTTTATCTGCAGGACATACTTCCTATAACTTCCCTGAGATTGATGGAAAGAGCAGGGAGTATTATCTCGGATTAGGGTTAAATATACCGCTTTCTCCCACTTTGACCTGGTATCACGATTACGGCAAAGAGGAGAAAGGAGGGGGAAATGGGGATTACACGGTATTATCTTTAAGTCACAGTATTGCCCTGGGGACAAGCCCGGTGACACTCGATTTGAGCGGTAGCGTGGGGTATAACAATAAACTTTTTATCGAAGGAAAAGGAGGTGACTACAATGTGGGAATTGGATTGAGTATACCTCTCACAGAAAACTTCACTCTTTCCCCCAATATTAACTACTCTGTTCCCTTTGGCGACTTGAAGAAGTCGAGCGACGGAGACCAGGAAGAGAAGTTCTACGGTGGGATTACTCTATCATTTAATTTTTAATTAGGAAAGGAGGATGAGAAGGATGTCTATGAAATTCTTAAAGCCCGGCCATAGGCTGCTGGGTGTAGGTGTTTTGGTCATGTTGCTGTTTTTACCGCTGCTTGCTTCTGCGGACGAGTCATCAACCATAAAAATCAATAAAGTGGCGATTGATACGGTCTGGACGCTCCTGGCAGCAGTCCTGGTGTTTTTCATGCAGGCAGGCTTTGCCATGCTGGAATCAGGTTTCACCCGGGCGAAGAATGCCTGTAATGTGTTAATGAAAAACCTTATGGATTTCTGTTTCGGGAGTATTGCCTATTGGGCTATCGGATTCGGGATAATGTTCGGGGCAGGGACCCTTTTCTTCGGCACCAGCGGATTCTTTCTTAAAGATGCCGGAGGTACTTTTGCTTCTTTAGGCTGGACACAGGTTCCCCTGGAAGCCAAGTATTTCTTCCAGATGGTGTTTGCCGCCACGGCGGCTACCATAGTTTCTGGTGCTATGGCGGAAAGAACAAAGTTCACCGCTTATATTGTTTACAGTATAGTTATCTCTGCCTTTATTTATCCGGTTGTGGGTCACTGGATCTGGGGAGGCGGATGGCTGGCAAAGATAGGCATGTGGGATTTTGCCGGTTCTACCGTGGTGCACGGCGTAGGTGGATGGCTGGCATTGGCGGGAGCAATAATGCTTGGACCGAGGATAGGGAAATACAACCCTGATGGTTCATCCAATGCTATCCCGGGACATAGTATTCCTTTAGCTGCACTGGGAGTATTCATTCTCTGGTTTGGCTGGTTTGGATTTAACCCGGGAAGCACCATGGCCGCTGTTCCGGAAATTGCTCATATTGCCACTACTACGGTACTGGCTGCCTCCATGGGCGGAATAGCTGCTATGTTCACTG
>JALUVB010000064.1 GCA_027021085.1 bacterium | reverse complement strand
TTTGACTTCTCCAGCTCCACGCTGGTTTTTTTGAGGTAGACCCGCTTGTAGTGGTTGTAAACAGCTACTGCCAGTATCTTCTTGGATTTTTCCTGGCCAATCACGTACTCATCCAGCCCCTTTTTTATTTCCTTGGGGGAGGGAATACGCGGTAACGGCTCTGCCAGATGTTCCTCTTCTCCCAGAACAGAAAGGCATAGCTTAACACAGGAATCACATATATATACCCCGGGACCGGAGATAAGCTTTTTTACCTCTTTCTGGCTTCTGCCGCAGAAAGAGCAGTAAGGGTATGCAAACTTCATTTTTGCCATCAGCTTTCACCTTCTTCTTTTACCTCTTCCTTTTCTCTGGGGGGAGAAATACGGGTAATATGCACCCTTACCTGGGCAAGCGAGGCTATCCCCAGTACATCCTTCAAGTAAGAAGAAACTCTTTCCTGGAGACCATTTGTCAGGCGAGGAATGTTCTGTCCATCCTGCACTTCAGCTTTTACCGTGACATTAACTCCTGCGCGCGTTTCTTTCACTTTTGCCCGCACTTTCTTTACTCCCCTAATTTCTTGCACGACCAGCCTGCGAATGTAATCTTCCATTGCCGAATAGGAGATTCTTACCTCTCCCAGGGGATTTTCAAAGGATACCGCAGGCTCCTGCCGCATTGCCCTAGTGCCGGCATACATCTCTCCCAGAGCCAGAAGAATAAATACAGCACCTATTACACTCAACACCCACTTACCTGCACCTGTAAAATAGTTTACAATCGAGGGGGAAAGTACGTTGGAAGTATAGAGAAATGCCAAGACTCCCAGGGCCAGGAGTATGGCAGTGGAAACAACAGCCATAAAATAGGTATATGCTTTCATTTCAACCTCCTTCTCTCTTATTATAACACTCTTTCCAGGAGAGTGGAGTAATCTTTCCCCTTCTGAAAGTCCAGGTCGTTCAGTATTCTGATATGTAAAGGAATGGTGGTGAAAATCCCCTCTATGGTAAATTCCATCAGCGCCCTTCTCATTCTACCGATAGCCTCCTCGCGCGTTTTCCCCCAGGTAATGACTTTTCCCAGAAGTGAATCGTAAAAAGGCGGAACATTATAACCCGCGTACATATGGCTATCTATCCGGGTGAAAGGGCCTCCCGGAGCAACAAAAAAGGTAATTTTACCGGTGGAGGGAAGAAAATCCTTCTCGGGCTGCTCTGCATTTATGCGGCACTCTATTGCCCAGCCCTTTAAATCCACCTCTTCCTGGGTAATAGAAAGCGGTAACCCGTAGGCTATATTAACCTGTTCTTTTACCAGGTCTATCCCGGTTACCATCTCTGTTACCGGATGCTCTACCTGCAGCCTGGTATTCATCTCAATAAAGTAAAAATTACCTTCTCCATCCACCAGAAATTCCACCGTGCCTGCACCATGGTAATCTATGGTTCTCACTATTTCTACTGCTGCCTCTCCGATTTTTTTTCTCAATTCTTCACTTACCAGAGGAGAAGGAGACTCTTCTATGAGCTTCTGGTATCTTCTCTGGATGCTGCAATCCCGTTCTCCCAGATGAATCACGTTTCCCTGCGTATCCGCCAGTATCTGCACCTCAATATGGCGCGGGTTGATAATATATTTTTCCAGGTAAAGCGAAGGGTTGCCAAAAGATGCCTCCGCCTCCCGCTGAGCCGTATGGAAGAGGCTTACCAGTTTTCCGTCGTTATGGGCAATCCTCATTCCCTTACCGCCACCGCCTGCCTGAGCCTTTATAATCACCGGGTAACCCAGGGAATGGGCTACTTTCAGTGCTTCTTCGGGTGTTTCCACTATACCTTTACTGCCCGGGATAACCGGGACATTCGCCTGGAGCACTGTTTTCCTGGCTTCTACCTTGTCCCCCATTTGCCGGATGGACTGGGGTGAAGGCCCTATGAATGTAATATTGCAGGATTCGCATACTTCGGCGAAATGTGCATTTTCCGCCAGGAACCCGTACCCGGGATGAATGGCTTCAGCGTCCAGCACCTCTGCCGCACTTATGATGCGCGCCATATTTAAGTAGCTTTCCGAGGGAGCAGGGGGGCCTATGCATATCGCCTCATCGGCCAGGCGTACATGCAGGGCATCCCTGTCCGCTTCCGAGAAGACGGCAAGCGAAGTTATACCCATCTCCTTCAGCGTCCGGATAACCCGGACTGCAATTTCTCCTCTATTTGCTACCAGGATGCGAGAAAACATGATTACTCAGGTGAGTGGTTCCAGAAGAAACAGGGGTTGAGCGAACTCCACAACCTCTCCATTATCCACCAGAATCTCCTTAATTTTCCCCTTAACCTCTGCCTTTATTTCGTTCATTATTTTCATGGCTTCGATTATACAAATCACATCGTCTTTATCCACTATGTCGCCTTTTTCCACAAAAGGTGGAGCATCGGGAGAGGGTGCACGGTAGAAGGTGCCTACCATGGGAGCAGTGATTGTACGAAGATTCTCTTGTTTCTGTTCCGGTTTAGCAGGGGCCTCCTTAACCGCAGGAGTCTCTTGCCCCGATTCCTGGGGAAGAGCTACGCTAATCTTCTGGGGAATCCCCTTTTTCATCCGCACTTTTATCTCTTTGCCCTCTATCTCCAGCTCAGATAAGGCAGTCCCCTCAAAAAGTTGCACTATCTTTTTCAGCTCTTTTAAATCTATAATCATATCAGGAGATGATTTTAACATACTTACCTCTGCCAGGCAAACGCTACCCTCAAAAGGGGAAAAGAAATGGGGGGAAGGGTTTCGTCTCTTTCATTTCCTGTAAGTAGCCCGGGAGAGAACCTTGCCCAGAACAGAGAAAATTACCACCACCGCTACCCAGATACCGATAGTAAGGAGCGTATTCTCGAACCTTTGTATCAGCACTGCCATTGCTCCTAATAAAACTGCCAGCAGGTAAATCAAGAGGACAGAAATTGTCTCGTTGAAGCCCAATCCTACTACACGATGTGAAAAATGGTCCGTGTCCGCATATTCAATCCACTGCCGCACTGTTTTAACTTTTCCTTCTTTTATCCTCAGGATAGTAATCAGCGTGGTATCAAATACAGGGACAAATAATACCAGGAGAGGGACGCTTACTGCCACGAATACGTTGTAAGCCCAGGAGCCCATTATAGAAAGAGCTGCCAGGGTAAAGCCCAGGAAAGTGCTTCCTGCATCCCCCATGAATATTTTTGCGGGTTTAAAGTTGTAAAAGAGGAAGGCCAGGCAAGAGACTCCCAGCGCCAGGGAGAGATAGCCCAGCCACCTCTGCCCGGTAAAAAGGGAGATAATAAAATACGTATAGCATCCAATGGATATCAAGCCGGAAGCAAGGCCATCCATATTATCCAGGAAATTCACCGCGTTGGTTATGCCGATTACGCCAAAGATAGTAAAAAACAGGTTTAGAGAGCGATAGGGAAATGCCTTGATTACCACCCCTGATTTTATCAGGATAAGCACAGCCACTACCTGGATTACCAACTTCAGGCGGGCGGAAAGATGGATTTTATCGTCTATTAGGCCGGTTACCATGATGAGCGAACCGCCGGCCAGAATGCCCAGAAGGGCCGGGTTATAATCACGCGTACTCAGTACAGCAAGTAAAAACCCCAGGTAGATGGCCAATCCGCCCATAAGGGGAATGGGCTCACGGTGTATTTTCCTTTCCGAGGGATGGTCTACCACTCCCCACTTTTTTGCCAATTTACCTATCACCGGAGTTAAAAGGATGACCACAACAAAGGCGATTACCGGGACGGTGAGTAAGTTCAGCATTTTTTCTCAAATATCTCCCTGCTTGCCTCCACAACTCTTTCCACCTCCCCGTCTTTCAAGGCCGGGTAAAGGGGAAGGGAAAGTATGGAATTATAGCATTTTACACTCTCAGGATATAAATTATCCGGTAGTTTAAGGTACCTGTGCAAAAGCTGAAATACCGGTCTTTTAGCTTCTATGCCCTGTGCACGGTAGGCTTTTTCGCTTCTGTCCAGGCTGCCGGGAGGCAGTTTAATAAGATAGCGATAAGGAATCCATTCTTCTATGCCGCCGGGTTTAAAGGCTAAACCGCGCGCGAGGAAGAAATCATCGTAGTATCTCTGTATTTCCTTTCTCCTCTCCACGAACCCGGCAACTTTACCTGCCTGCACCACTCCCATAGCGGCCTGGATATCTGTCATCTTGTAATTGAAGCGCAGGGAATACTCCTCTTTTTTGTCGTACTCTCTTAATTCTTTTATTCTTTCTATTATCGTAGCATCATTGCTACAAACCATGCCCCCCTCTCCCGTGGTTGCCATTTTAGTGGCATAGAATGAATAAACCAGGGCAATACCCATCCTGCCTATCTTCTCCGCTCCCAGGGCCTGGGCAGCATCTTCCACAAGATAGACCTTCTCCTTCCTGTACGACTCAGCTCCGGGAATTATGCCAAACATGTAGGGGAGTATTACTGCTTTGAGGCGAGGACTGGAGTAAGCCTGAAATTTTTCCGCATCAAGCTGAAGATGGGAAGAAGAGATATCTATTATCCTGGGTTCAGCCTGCAAGGCACACACGGCATATAAAAGCGCCGTACAAGTGTAATCCGGGAGCACCACCTCATCTCCTTTGCCCACCCCCAGGACCTGCAGGCTCAGCTTGAGGGCTGTGGTGCCATTGCATACAGCGCAGGCCGCTTTACTGCCGCTGAGCCGGGCAACCTTCCTTTCAAACCTTTCTACCTCGCTCCCCTGGGCAATATAACCGGAGCGAATTACCCTTTTTACCGCTTCCTCCTCTTCTTCACCCAGCAGGGGACGAGAGTGGGGGATAAGGTTCAACCGTGTCGCCTCCTTTTTTAATTACTGCCAGACTGTTTGGCCCTTCGTTAAAAAGTAAGTCAGCAATGGACAGGTCAGGGATAAAGCCCAGGCGGGGAAACTGCTGAGTATACTCCGGGCATTCCCATTTCTGAACTAACAAGTCTATCTGCTGCTCCCTAAATTTATCCGGCTCCAGATACACGTGCAGCGCGTGTTCCCCGGTAAGGTACGTATCGGCTCCCAATTCCTTGCATATGTTGATAAGTCGTTCCGTTGCTTCTCCCGGCACGTTTAACTCCGAGCTTCTCACTATCGGGGTTTTAATCTCCAAGGCATCCAAGAGCAGGCGAAGCAAATAAAAGGCAGCTTCATGCAACTTTTTCCAGGAATGCGAATAGAATTCCTGGAAAAGGGGAATATAGCGGGAGAAATAGGGGGCTTTGCCGTAAAACATGGAAAGAGATTTTAAGTGCTTCTTTTGCCATAGCTCAGGAGTGGCTATTTCTATCTGGTTTATGAGCACCTCGGCATGGTATCTAACCGGTATGGTCAAATAAATCCACCCCTGGGGAGACTTGATTTTATTCCGGTTCTGCCAGCCGTTCTTAGTGAACTGGATATCGTCCAGCAGAACGAAGACATCGCTCAAGTATATTTTATGGAAATACCTGAGCCAGGGAAGATAATGTAATTGATGAATTCCACAAATCACTTTCACATCATTTATTACAAAACAAAGCGGAGGCACATGTAGGCTTCGGCTGCTTCCACAGAAACCTCTCTCCCTCTCACCTTTGCCCAGTTAGCCACGTTCTCTACGCTTGCATGGTGTACACTCGGCTTTGCCTGGGAATTATAGCAGTTAAGGGCTGCCAGCTTTTTATCCAGGTAGGCGGAAATATCCACGTAAAAATTGGGATGGAACTTCTCCCTCTCCATTGCCCAGGAAAGAGAAGTATTGTCATAGGCAAGCACAATTCTTTGAAAGGGCTTCACCCAGGGTACATGCGGCCGGCAGGCAGTGAAACCTGCCCGGAAAACTGCCTCATGGTCCTGGTTGTAGGAAATGGCCGGCAGGGTAACTATGGTGGGCTGCAGCTTATCCATGGCCAATTTTCCCGTTCTTTCCAGTTTCTCTATCAAGTCGCGGCGGGGGATGGTATCCAGCCGGAGGTGCAGGCGGGGCTCATCAAACAGAATGTCGTAATCATCCACTCCCACTATTTCCAACGCCTTGAGAAATTCCTCTTTGCGCGTTTTCCCTGTCTGCATTTCTATGCTGTGCCCCGTGTACTGCTCAATATCACCCACGCTCACCACTACCACGTAAACCTCCCCACCCAGCGATTTTACTTTTGCCATGGTGCCTGCACAGCCAAACACTTCGTCGTCAGCATGCGGGGCAATAACCAATAATTTCTGTTTAGCGAGAAATTCTTCCATTTACTTTTACCTCCCACAGTTCTTTATACAGTGATTCAATTTGCGCAAGCATACGCTGCGCAGAAAAATTCTTGCTCATTTCTTTCCCCTTTTCTCCCATACGGGAAGCAAGCGAAGGATTCTCGAGCAGAGAGAGAATGGAAGCCGCAAGAGCCTCTTTATCTCCCGGCGGAACAAGGTAGCCGTTCACCCCGTTTTTCACCAGCTCCGGCACTCCTCCCACCCGGCTCGCCACTATGGGAAGTCCCGTAGCCATGGCTTCTACCAGCACCCTGCCCATCCCTTCGTTAAGCGAGGGCAGCACAAATATGTCCAGGGAAGAGAAAACTTCCTGTACCGGGGTAGCAGCAGAGAGAAACCGACAGCAGGAAGAAAGAGAAAGACTTTTTGCCTTTTCCACAAGCTCCTGCCTCAGGGTACCCTCTCCCTGCACAAGGAAGTGCGTCTCCGGGTGCTTTTCTTTCACCACACGCGCTGCCTCTAAAAAATGCACATGCCCTTTTACCGGCACCATTCTTCCCACACATCCTATTATTTTAGCTTCCTCCGGAAGCCCCAGTGCCCTGCGCTGAGATATTTTATCACGGGGAAGGGAAAATTTCTCTATTTCTACGCCGCTATAAATGACCTTCATCTTTTCGGCACTACCAATTCCTCTCTCCAGGTGCTCTATTTTGCCCCTTTCTGTAAGGGTGATGAGAACATCAGTAATCCAGGCAGTAATCCTTTCCACCCAGGCATAAAAGGCAGCACTCAGCTCTCTTTCATAGCCGTAAAATATGTGTCCATGCGGTGTATGCACTATTATCCTGGTGCCGCTGAGCCTGGCTGCCCATCTGCCCAGGATACCCGCTTTTGAGGTATGGGTATGCACAATATCAAATTTTTCTCTCAGGCAAAGCAGGAAAATCTTTAAAAAGGCTATTATGTCTTTACAGGGATGTATGGGTCTTACCAGCTCTTCAATCTTTATAAAATTTACCTGGGAGGGGATTCTGTCTTCAATACTGCCTTCTCCTCCCAGAGGTGGGCCAGAGATGAGGTAGGTATCATACTTCCGGGGAGCAAGATGTTTAACCGTGTACAGGGTGTTCTCCTGCGCCCCTCCCTTTACCATGCGGGTGATAATATGGGCTACTTTTATTTTTCTCATATAGTTTCCTGTAAAAGTTTTTTTACCACCCGGGCAGAATTCGCCCAGTTGTATATCTTTTCCACCCGCTTTCTCCCCTCTTTTCCCATCCTTTCCCGCAAGGCATCGTCTCCCAGGAGTTTAACCAGTGCTTCTGCTATTTTTTCTTCCCGCCAGGGGTCAACCAAGAATCCGGTCTTTTCGTCTTCCACCGCATCCCTGGCTCCGCCAGAATTACCCCCCACTACGGGTTTACCGCAGGCATTTGCCTCCAGGAACACCAGTCCAAATCCCTCCACATCCCCCCTCCTTATTCCGGACCTATTGGGAAGGCAGAAAACATCGCAGAGATTGTAATAGCGGGGAAGAAGATGATGTTCTACCATGCCCGCAAATTTTACCCTGTCTTCCAGTTTGTACTGCCTTACCAGTCTGCGCAGCTTTTCTTCCTCCGGGCCCCTGCCCACAATGAGAAGAACTGCCTCAGGCACCTCCTCCCTTACCAGGGATAACGCCTTTATCAGCTTGTCCACCCCTTTCCTCTCCACCAGCCGGGCAATGGTAAGAATTACCTTTTTCCCTGCCAGGCCAAATGCCTGCACCAGCTCCGGGGAAGCCGGTGCGGGCTGAAAAATATTTATATCCACGCCCAGCGGGAAGATAAATATCTTATCCGCAGGAAGCCCCATCCCGGCCAGCTCATCCCGGCTGAAGGTGCTTATGGTGAGGATGGCTTCTGCATTTCTGAGGGCAATTCTCACCAGGCAGTCAGGCAGGGAAGCAACAGGATACTTGAGAAATTCGTAGGCATAGGTAACCACGGCATACCTGGTGGGAGAAAAAAATTTTAATATCCTACCCCCTAATCCCCCGTATCCCACGTTCATGGCAAGAATCAGGTCATATTTTTTAAACAACCGCAGAGCGAGCAGGTAGAGCGCGAAAGGGAAAAATCGCAGTATTCCGTACCTGTAGCCGGGAAAGCGTATAACCTGATACTTTCTTTGCCGGTCCCACTTCTCCATGCCGGGGAAGCCGGGAGCTAATACAGTGAGGGAGGGAAAAAGCCTATGGAGATTTTCCGCCAGGTGAAAAGAGATGGAACTGATGCCTCCTTCAATGGGAGGAAAATCCACCGTGGCCAGGAGAATTCTCATCCAGAAAACACCCTAATTAGCCCTTTTTGATAAGAAAGTCTTCTATGACCAATGCATCCATTCCCGTGGAGTAGAAACACTTCACCGCATCCATGGGCGAGCAGACAATAGGCTCTCCCCTTACATTAAAAGAAGTATTCAGCACAAGCGGCACGCCTTTAATCTTCTCAAACTCCTCAATCAGGCGGTAATACCTGGGTGCTGTGTTTCGACTCACGGTTTGCACTCTGGCTGTACCATCCACGTGGGTAATGGCCGGAACAAGCTCCCTCTTGCTTTTTTCCACCGGGTAGACAAAAAGCATGAAGGGAGACTTTTTGCATCCCGTGAAGTACTCTCCCGCCTTTTCTTCCAGGACAGAAGGGGCAAAAGGACGAAATTCCTCCCGGTGCTTTATGTATTTATTGACTATATCTTTCATGTCTTGCCGCGTGGGGTCTGCCAGAATGCTGCGGGCTCCCAGGGCCCGCGGGCCAAACTCCATCCTGCCCTGAAACCATCCCACCACCTTGCCCTCTGCAATTAACCGGGCGGTGGTTTTTTCCACGTTGTCCAGCTTTTCATAGGGCAGCTTACAAAGCTCCAGGTCTTCCTCTATTTCCCGCAGGGAATAAGAGGGCCCCAGATAGGCATGTTCCATGACAAAATTTCTTTCCTTTCCCAGCAACTGGTGGTAAATGTAAAAGGCGCTTCCTATGGCTATGCCGTCATCTGAGGCCGCCGGCTGCACATATACATGGGGGAAAGGTGATTCCCTCTGTATCCTTCCGTTCATTACCGAATTCAACCCTACACCACCGGCAATACAGAGATTTTTTACCTTTGTCTTCTCGTAGAGAATGCCTAACATCTCCAGCACTTTGTCTTCCAGCACCTTCTGTAAACTGGAAGCAATGTCCATGTGCCTTTTCTGAATCTCTTCCTCTTTCTTCCGGGGCGCCCCAAACTGCTTGATAAACTTTTCCGAAACATAACCCAGCTGGGAACCGGGCTTGTAATGGTAGACAAAATAGGAGAGGTCTAACTTATACCTGCCGTCCGGGGCAATCTTTATCATCCGGGAAAATTCGTCGTAATAGGCCGGCTCGCCGTAAGCAGCCAGTCCCATTACCTTGTATTCATCCTCTGCCCTCATAAAACCCAGGTAATCTGTCACGGCCGAATAAAGCACTCCCAGAGAATGGGGGTAATCCACCTGCCAGAGGGGTGTAATTTTTTGCCCTTCTCCCAGCCCGGCAAACGTGGTGCACATTTCCCCTATGTAATCAATGGTGAAAATAGCCGCCTTATCAAAAGGGGAGACAAAGAAAGCACTGGCTGCATGCATGGGGTGGTGAGGTAAAAAGAGTATTTTTATCCGGGGATTCTTCCTGAGGGCCCTGCTTTCAAAGAGATAGGAAGCGTTATGGTAAATCTCGTAGAGGAGGTAGGCAAGAGAGTACTTGGGAGAGCGAAAGAGCATTTTGCTCCGGTAGGGTATGCGCTTCCTCAAACGCAGCCAGGGATTCATGTAGGTGCCTATATAATCCACATCATCCCAAGATATCCCGCCCTCTTCCAGGCAGTACCGGATAGCTTTTAAGGGGATGCCACCTTCATGCTTCCTGCGGGTAAACCTCTCCTCCATTACTGCGGCAACAAGCTTGCCGTCCTGCAACAGACAGGCTGCCGAGTCATGGGAATATCCGCCAATGCCTATAATATTCATAAGCTGCACTATTTTACCAGAAAGAAAGGGAAAAGTGATAGGTAACGCGCTGTGCGGCTTTTAAGGGACAGCTATCCTGGCTTGCCTGCTCCCCCAGGCATGCCAGGCGGGCAAGAAACCAGGATACCAGGATACCGAGTTACCATTAACTGCTTACTGCTTCCCCAGTCTATAGTCTAAAGTCTATGGTCTAAAGTCTA
>JALUVB010000063.1 GCA_027021085.1 bacterium | reverse complement strand
GTCTAAAGTCTATGGTCTAAAGTCTAAAATTCCCCTCTCCCTGCTTCCTGCCCACATCTGCTATAATAAAAACCCATGAAAATAATAGGAGAGCAGTCTTTTTCTTTCCCTAAGTAAAATGATTCGCATACTCTACGTAATTCCCAAGATGGAAGTGGGTGGCACAGAAAGACATCTTTACAACCTTCTGCATGGCCTGGACAAGAAGCGGTTCCTCCCCCGCCTGGTATGTACCTGGAAGTTAGGCAAAATAGGCAGAAAATTGCAGGAAGAAGGCTTTTCCGTGCAAGCGCTGGGTTTTTACAAGGGATACGACCCCAGGATAGCCCTTAAATTGGGAAAAATTATCGCGGAATGGAAGCCGCATATTCTCCATACTTATCTCTTTGGCTTTCATCTTTTACCCGGTATCCCCGCCAGGTGGAAGAGGGTTCCCCTGAACATTTCCTCCCGCAGAGAGATAGGAGACTGGAAAAAATTTTATCACTGGTGGATAACCCGTGCCGGCAATTGGTTCACTGATTGGACAGTGGCTTGTTCTGAGGAGGTGAAGAGATACACTATAAGGAAGGAAAAACTGCCGGAAGATAGGATAGAAGTTATTTACAATGGGATTAACCTGGAAGATTTTTCTTTTCAGCCCTCTTTTGACAGAAGAGAAAAAAAAGTGGGAGTAATAGCCAACTTTTATCCCGAAAAGGGGCAGAGATTTTTCCTGCAGGCAGTGCCGCATATCAAGCAAGTGTTCCCTGACACGGAGTTTATTCTGGTAGGCGAGGGAGAAAGACGGCAGGCAACGGAGAATCTCTGCAAAGAAATGGGGATAGGCGGTATGGTAAAATTTCTTGGGCTGCGCGAGGATATTCCTGAAATACTTTCTTCACTCCGGGTCCTGGTGATACCCTCTGTGCGGGAAGGTTTGCCCAACGTGCTTCTGGAAGCCCTGTCCACGGGTACTCCGGTAGTGGCTACCCGGGTGGGAGGCATCCCGGAGGTTATCCGGCAGGGAGAAGAAGGCATCCTCATCCCTCCCGCAGACCCCATGAGCATTAAGCAGGCTGTATGCTTCCTCCTCTCGCACCCGGAAAAGGCAAGGGAAATGGGGAGAAAAGGGAGGAAGTTAGCAGAAACCAGGTTTTCCCTGCAGAGGATGCTGCAGGATTACCAGCAGATGTACCTCTTCCTATTGAGTAAAAAGAAAGAGGCAGGGAGGAAAGAAATTGTCTGAAAAAAAACCGCGCGTTTCCATCATTATTCCCTCCTTAGACGGATACCGGGAGGGAAGATTACCAAAACTCCTGGAAGAGCTTTCCCGGCAAACCTATCAAGATTTTGAGGTCCAGGTTATCAAGGGAGACCCCAGGCAAGGCAGGGCAATAAACCGGGGGGTTAAAAACTCCAGTGGCAGCATACTGGTCATCATGGATGATGATGTCTCTCTGGGGCACAACCGGGTGCTGGAAAACCTGGTAAAAGTAATAGAGGAAGACCCACGTATTGGCATGGCCGGCGCCTCGCTTTCTCTGCCTCCGGAGGCTTCCTGGTTTCACAGAAGGGTTATTGCCGAGCTGCCCCGCTATACCTTCCCGGTAGTGGACAAGGTGGTGGACAGTGATTTTGCCTCCCATCCCTGCTGTGCCATTCCCCGCCGCGTATTTGAGGAAATAGGGGGGGAGAGAGAAGAGATTATCCGGGGGCTTGACCCGGATTTGCGGGTAAGAATCCGCCACGCCGGGTATCGCGTGGTGCTGGTGCCGGATACCTGGATATACCACTGGCCCCCCAGGACATTCTTCGGTCTGCTTAAAAAATTTTTCCGAAACGGCATGGGCTCCGCCTACGCCCAGATTGTGCATCCTGAATTGGTTTACGAGACCTGGGAAAAGCTGGATATGCAGAAATTCGTGGAGAAAAGGCCGTTTTTCTATCGCCTTCTGCGGTTTCCCCTGCGGCTTATTCACAGCATAGCAACCTTCAAGCTCTTCCGATTCCTGAGTTATCTCTCCTACGGGCTGGGCTTTATCTGGGGATGGCTGAAGACAAAGAGAAAAAGATGAAATATCAACTGAAAACTTATCTCAAGAGGCTAATGCTCACCGCATTTGCCTGCCTGGGATACCTGCTTTTCCTGCACAGGAAAAAAGAGCGGGGCATCAGAATCATTTTCTATCACAGCATCAATCCGGCGCGTGAACATGAAGTGAACGTAGCGCCCGGATACTTTTATCTGCAGATGCACGCATTGCAGAAAAAGCACCGGTTTTATCCCTTGCAGGCACTGCCGGAGATGGCGGATAGAGAAGGAATAATACTAACTTTTGATGACGGGTACCGGGATAACTACCTGTATGCATTTCCCTCTCTTTCCCGTCGCAACATTCCCTTTGCTGTCTTTCTTACTGCTTCCTATATAGGAACTTCCCGCTTGTTGCCCCATGACAGAGGAAGCGACCCGGAGGTGAACAGGCTTCTTACCTGGGAGGAAGTAAAAGAAATGGCGGATAAAGGCGTGGAATTTGGCTCCCATGGACTCAATCATCTCCGTTTTTCCCGCCTGAGCCGGGAGGAAATAAAGAGAGAAATCAGCCTCTCTAAAGAAATTATAGAAAAACACCTGGGCACCCCGGTTAAATATTTTGCCTATCCCTACGGTAAAAACGAGGATATTCCGCCGGAGACAGAGAAAATTTTGCGCCATAACGGCTACCTTATGGCTTTTACTGCCCAGTACGGAGTAGTCTCCAGGAAAGATTTCCCCTTTTCCATAAAGAGAATAGGGGTAGAGGCAAGCGATACCCTATTTACCCTGGAAGCCAAGATAAACGGGGCACTCGACCTCTTAGCCTTAAAAGAATCCTATGCAGGAAGAATACTGCGTGGCCTGCTCAACCGCATCCTGGGCGTTCTCTGAAGGAGAAGAACCCATCCAGCA
>JALUVB010000062.1 GCA_027021085.1 bacterium | reverse complement strand
AAACTATGCCCTCAAATTTATAAACGATTTCAAAGACATTTCATCTTCTCGCCGGGCAGAGGTGTTGAATTACCTTGCTACCATATACTTTATGAAAAACAATCTTACGGAAAGCGAGACATACCTGAGGAAAGCCATAAATGAGGACCCTGATTTCCCCCTTTCCTATTTGAATTATGGAAACGTGTTTATGAAAAAAGGGGAAAAAAGGAAAGCAGAAGAGATGTTCTTAAAAGCACTTCAGCATGGAGGGCAAAAAGCAGTAATTTACCGCAACCTGGGACTGCTCCTTTACCGAGAAGGCAGATGGGAAGAATCCCGAAAATACTGGGAAAAATCCCTTACCTTAGAGGCAAAAAATCCCCTGCCCTATTACTACCTGGGGCTGATTTTTGAAAAAGAGGGGAATCTGAATAAAGCCATGAATATGTGGAGAAAATCTCTCCATCTTAACCCTCCAGCGGACATAAAAAAGATTATTGCAGAAAAATTCAAGAAAAATTGATAGAATATGTCTATGCCGGAATTCATAATTAAAATAGATAAAGAAAGATGCAAGGGATGCGGTCTCTGTATTGAATTCTGTCCCAGAAAAGTACTCACTTTCTCAGCCGAGATAAACAGGAAAGGATACCACCCTCCTCAACCTTCCTCTCCAGAAAATTGCACCGGCTGTCTTTCCTGCATCTTAGTCTGTCCTGACCTGGCTATTGATATATTCAGGAAAGAAAGCAGAGAAGTAAGCGTTTAATCCCGAGACGCATCAGGGGGAACTCCCGGTTCTACAGGCTCCAGCCTATCATTTCTTGCTCATCGGCAGGAAACTTTCTGCTTTGCCGCTTTTTGCCGATTTCTCCGCCAGTTCAAGCACAGCAATTACTCTGCGAGCTGACTCTGGAGTCACCTCCAGATGTTCTCCGGTAAGCAAGTGGTCCGCTACGTTGATGTAGTAAGAAATATAGTTGTTTGCCGGGAAAGGAATTCTCATCTCTTCCCGGAAGTCTCTGATAAAGGCAACCACATCAATCTTGTCTTCGTTCTTATTTAGCACCAGGGCCCCTTTTGTCCCCAGTATTCTCCATTTAGGCTTATCAACAGCAGACATTTCCGATACCTGGGAATCCGCATAGCGTCCGCCCTCCAGACGAAGAATAATCTGGCCGTGGTCCTCGTTTGTTACATCAAACCAGAGTCTCTTCTGATAGAACCCATACACGCTCTCCACTTTAAAAGGCAGTAAATTCAGGAGCCAGTCAATAAAATGTGCCCCCCAATCGTAAGCTCTCCCCCCGGGTATAAACAATCACGGTAGCATATCCTTTTAAGTTCCTAAGCGAATCCTGTTCCCTGGTTACCACTATCTCGCAGGTACCGTAACTTTTTCCAGGAAATCTTTTAAAATCTTTGCACAGGCATCAAAAGGATGAAACCCGCCTCCGGTTATAAATAATACTTTCTGCCCAGCAGACATTCTATACTTCATTTAACTCAGTTCCGGAGAATACCAGGGCATTCTCGTGTTTGACGATGAAAAATTAATCTCTTTCTCCCTCACCCTATTTTACCACCATATCTTTAGCAGGGAAGAGTGAAATCTAGCAGATTAAAAGCAAAGCAAATTTTTTCTAACCGCAACGGCAAAAAATACCTGCTTTTTACATTTCAAAACTGATAAAATAGCAGGATGCAGAAGAAACTTCTCAGGATTTATATTGTCGCCTTCCTCACCGGGACTAATTTAAGCATCGTCATGCTTTCTATCCCCCTTTACTCCATTGACCGATTCCAGGCCACATCTTTTCAACTCGGCATACTGGGTTTTCTCTTAAATCTCGCCTATTCCCTAAATACCTTTCTCACTGGTAAGACCAGGCTTAAAAATAAAAGAATTCACCTTATAAAAATATCCCTCATTACTATATCTTTCCTGTTCCTCTCTTTCCTGATTCTCCATACATTTCCCCTGGTGGTCTTCTTCTTTGCCCTCTACGGGATGTTCCAGGCCTGGGTCTGGCCTGTCCTGCAATTTTCCCTGGCCTCATTCACATCGGAAGACCTTTCCCGCATACTGGGCACCTACAATATTTCCTGGGCAATGGGAAATATTATAGGAACTACCCTGGCAGGATGGCTGTACCAACAGCATTATTCCCTGCCATTCTTAACGGCAAGCTTATTCAGCGTGATTTCATATCTTCTTATTCGCAACTTATCCATCCGGATGCCTGAGAAAACAATAAAGAAAGAATCCTTTTCTCTTTCCCATCCTTACTACCTGAAAATTGCCCGCCTTTTCAATTTCTTAAACTTCATGATTCTGGGAGCCATGCTTTTCCTCTTCCCCAAGCTGGGGAAAAATTACAATTTTTCCCCTTCTTTTATTGGTTTAATTCTCTCTTCTCTCTTTCTGGGCCGGGCAGTATTCTTCTTTCTCTGGAGAATTCTTTCCTTCTGGAAATACAGGTTTTCTGTGCTTTTCCTCTGTCCGTTCGTATCTCTTTTCTCGCTTATAACCATAGGATTAACCCACACCCCTCCGTTTCTGGTGCTGAGTTTTTTACTTATTGCTTTCTCCGTAACCCTCACCTTCTCCTCCAGCCTGCTGGCCAGCATTGACCAGAAAACAGGCAAAACCATCACCAGCGAAATAAACGAGTCTATAATAGGAGCAGGTCTATTCCTGGGTCCCCTGGTGGGAGGGGTTATTTCCCGCTACATCCCACTCCCCTACACGTTTCTTTCCCTCATTCCTTTTTTAATTGCCGGGGAGATAGCCGGTGGATTCATCCTCCTGGCCAGGTACAGAAAAATGCGCAAATGTGGGGAATCTGCTTAAAAACGCGGGGATTCTGCCTGCCTTACCTTCCCCAGGAAGAGAGGGTTAATACATAGCCAAGCACTTCCACTGCCTTATCATCATTATTTGAGGAGAGGACAATAGTGGTCTTTTCTGCCTTTTCGGAAGTGGTAGCGTATATATATTTGAGGTTAATGCCTGCTTTTTTCAGCTCTTCTGCCACTTCGGATAAAGCGCCGGGACGATTTTCAAGCGACAAAATAACAACATCCCTTTCTTCAATCTGGTATCCCTTGCGGGAG
>JALUVB010000061.1 GCA_027021085.1 bacterium | reverse complement strand
AGTTAGTAGCGAGGGGAAAAGATAGTAAACAGTAAATAGTGAACAGTGAGTTGGTTCCCCGTATCATGCGTCTTTCCCGTCTAATGTCTAAAGTCTGATGTCTATAGTCTAACATGGGGGCATAGGTGCCCCGGCATGCGCCGGGACCGATGGCCATCGGGGATGACTCACAACTCTTGGACTATAGACTTTAGACTGGAAACCCCACCTGCTTTCGGGGAAAACTCTGTTACTTTTTCAACTTCTATGTTATCCTAATGGCATGTGTGGAATAACCGGCTGGATAAGGAAAGGGGAGGCTATAGACAAGGGAAGATTTGTTTCTCTTACCCGTTCCCTCTCCCACAGGGGCCCGGACGGAGAGGGGTTTTACTACCATGACACTTCTGAGTATCATCTTGCCCTGGGACACAGGAGGCTCAAGATTATTGACCTGGTTTCCGGTGACCAGCCCATGTGCAATGAGGACGGGAGTATCTGGCTGGTATATAACGGCGAGGTCTATAATTTCCAGCAACTTAGAGAGGAGCTGGTAAAGAAAGGGCATGAGTTCCGCTCCCGTTCCGATACCGAAGTGCTCATCCACCTCTACGAAGAAAAAGGCATATACTTTTTGGATGAGCTCAATGGAATGTTTGCCTTTGCCCTGTGGGATAAGAACAAGGAGATACTTTTCTTAGCCAGGGACAGAATCGGGATAAAACCTCTTTACTACTACTCGGACGGCAATGAATTTGCCTTTGCTTCCGAGATAAAACCGTTCCTGCAGTTGCCGGGTTTTAAGAAAGAGATAGACGCGGAAAGCATCCACCGATATTTGACTCTCCAGTATATCCCCTCCCCCCTTAGCATATTCAAGAAAGTAAGAAAGCTACCCCCGGCGCATTATCTCGTTTACCACAAGGGGAAAATAAGTGTTTCCCGCTACTGGAATCTGGATTTCCTGGATGCGCCTGATAAGGGGGAAAAGTTTTACCAGGAGAAAATACGCGCTATCTTTGAAGATGCCACCAAGTTGAGGCTCATCTCGGATGTTCCTTTTGGTGCTTTCCTTTCCGGGGGGATAGATTCCACCATCGTAGTGGGAACCATGAAGAAATTTCTTTCCGAGCCAGTGAAAACATTTTCCATGGGGTTTAACGTCTCCTCCTTCAACGAACTCCTCTATGCCAAAGTAGCGGCAGAAAATTTCTCCACGGAACACCACGAGTTCAAGGTGAATCCGCCCAACGTGCTGGAACTTCTCCCTACTTTAACCTGGCATTACGATGAACCCTTTGCCGATTCCTCCTCCATTCCCACCTACATGGTTTCCAGGATAGCGCGGGGATTCGTTACCATGGTTCTATCCGGAGATGGAGGAGATGAGGTGTTTGGCGGATATCACCGCTACCTGGCAGAGAAAATACTGAATATTTTCTATCCCTTTCTTTTACCCTTCCGCCTGCCCTTTTTAAAAACTGCCTTACAAAACCTTCCCGAAGGCACGCGAATAAACGATTTCTCCCGCAGGTTCAAGAAGCTGGTGACCAGGATGGAGATGGACCCGGCAGTCAGATACCTCTCCTGGCTGGTGCTTTTTGACGAGGAAAGAAAGAGAGACCTCTACTCGGCAGATTTCCTGGGCAAGGTGAAAGATTCAGACCCGCTTGCCCCACTGCATAACTACTTCAGCCAGCCGTCCTCTTCCAGCCTGCTTTCTCGCTCCCAGTTTGTAGATATAATGACCTACCTGCCGGAAGACATTCTTACCAAGGTGGATAGGGCAAGCATGGCAAATTCCCTGGAATGCCGTGTGCCACTGCTTGACCACAGGCTGGTGGAGTTTATGTCTCTTACTCCACCGCATTACAAACTGAAAGGCTTCCAGATGAAATATATTTTGAAGAAGACTTTTCGCGACCTCCTGCCTCCCCGCATTTACTACCGGGGGAAACACGGGTTTGGTGTGCCGTTAGGGAAATGGTTCAGGAAGGAATTAAAAGGTTTTACCTGGGATACGCTTACTGATGAACGATTCAGCGCAAGGGGCTACTTTGACCCGGCTAAAATAAGAAAACTCCTGGATGAGCACCAGAGGGGACAATTTGACCACTCCCACCGTCTCTGGTCACTGCTTATACTGGAATTGTGGCATCGTTTTTACCTTGACAACGGCCTTACTTATCTGCCTGATAACTTGAAAGTCAGGGACCTGTAAAGCAACCTGCTTTACTCTACCCCTTTCAGGAACTTGTAGATTTCCGAGTCCGTGCTGAGAATGATAATGGTGTTTTTGTCAGTGGTCTTGCGGTAAGTCTCCATGGTTTTGAGGAAGGTATAAAATTCAGGCCCCTGGTTAAAGGCCTCTGCATAGATATCAGTGGCCTTGGCATCTGCTTCTCCCTTTATTTCCTGCGCTGTGCGGTAGGCACCGGAGAGTATTTTCTTCAGCTCTTTCTGGGTTTTTCCCTCTACTTCCGCCTTTACTCCCCTTCCTTCCGAACGATACATTTCTGCGGCCCTTTTTCTTTCTGCTATCATTCTTTCGTAAACTTTTTTTCTTACTTCCTCTATGTAATTTATTCTTTTGATTCTTACATCTATCACTTCTATGCCATATTGAGGAGTCAGGGTACGGGCAATCTGCAGGATTTTCCTGGTTACCTCTTCCCTTCCTGTCTGCACTTTTCCCAGGGCAGATTCTTCTATAAACTTGTCCTCTGCTTTTAACCGCTCCAGCTCACTTACAATGCGGTTGCTGTTTCTTACAACTTCAATTAAATTTTGCGAAGTTATCACGTCCCTTACCGCAGAATCAATGGTGTCATCCAGCCTGGCCTGGGCGCCTCTCTCATCATGCACCGACTGGTAGAACTTCAGGGCATCCACAATCTTCCAGCGAGCAGTAGTATCTACCAGGAGATACTTCTTATCCCGTGTAGGAATCTGGGTAGGGTATCCATCCCACTCCAGGGTTCTTTTTTCAAAGTAGCGCACCTTCTGCACAAAAGGCATTTTGAAATGCAGTCCTGCTTCTGTAATCGGTCTTCCTATGGGTTTGCCAAACTGGGTAATAATCGCCTGCTTTCCTTCGTTCAAAACAAAGAAAGGATTACTTACCCACACAAGGAAGAGAAGGAAGAGAA
>JALUVB010000060.1 GCA_027021085.1 bacterium | reverse complement strand
CCCTCTACTTTTCCCTTTACCCCCTTGCCTCCTATTTCCTCAAACTCTTCCGGCTCGCCGACTTTAATCCGTGCTTTCCTTACCAGCTCTCGTACTGCCTTAGCCACAGGATGCAGCGAATGTTTTTCCACTGTTCCCACCAGGTAAATAAACTTTTCCGGAGGAATTCCCGGAAGAGGATTGAGAGAACTTACCACCGGCTCTCCTGTAGTAAGGGTCCCCGTTTTATCAAAAACTACCGCATTTACCTGGGAGGCCACCTCAATTTTGCCGGTTTCTTTCAGCATTATGCCTGCCCGAGCAGAAGCAGAGAGTACTGCAATGATAACAGTAGGAGTAGCTAAGAGAAGCGCACATGGAACCCCTACAATTATGGCAGCAATAGCCCGCAAAGCATCCCGGGTAAAGAAAAGTATCAGGCCAGAAATCATGAGTATTACCGGAATATACCATTGAACATATTTTTCCATGAGAGAAATTATGGGGATGCGCGTCTTTTCCGCCTGCAGGATAAGCTGCTTTACTTTTCCCAGGGTAGTATCCTCCCCTACCCGGGTAACCTCAAGCAAAACTGATCCCGTGATATTTGTGGTCCCTTCAAAGACCTGCTCTCCGGGAACCTTATCCACGGGTAGAGACTCCCCGGTTATGGAAGCTTCGCTTATGGTAGTTTCCCCTTCCTTGATAATCCCATCAGCCGGGATATTTTCCCCCGGCTTTACCCTGATAATGTCCCCTGGCTTTAACTCCCGTACAGTTACATCCCTTTCCTCATTTCCTACCACCAGATGAGCCGTAGGCGGAGTAAGCTTGAGCAGGGATTCAATAGCCTCCCGCGCTCCCAGGGCCGTCCGGTGCTCCAGGAGATGACCCAGAATGAGAATAAAGGCTACCACTCCTGCGGTAACGTAATATCCCAGGGCTATACAGGCAAGTACTGCTATGCTGGCCAGTTCGGTAAGCTCGAGCTTGCCGGTAAAGAAACCTTTAAATGAACCCACTATCATGGGAACACCCAGGAGAAGGGCTCCCAGTAAAGCACTTATGCCGGAAATCTCCGGGCGGTCCGGGAACATGCGCGTGGCTATAAAGGCATTAAAAATAAGAATCCCCCCGATAAGAGTGAATATGAGACGCCGCACCAATTCCCTTTCTTCTTCATGTGCATGCACCGGATGGTAAAGTTCTTCTTTCATTTATTTACTCTCTTTCCATCTTTGTCTCTTTCCCAGGATTATTCTCAATTCATTCTCTTTGCCCGGGAATGGTCTTTTCAGTATAAATTTATTCTGTAAATTGGCCAGGATTTCCTCTATCTTTTCCTGATAGAAGTAGGCAAGATACACATTAAGCCCCTTGCTCCCTTCTCCGAATTTCTGGGTAAGTTTTTCAATATACTCGGCATCAGCACGCGCTTCATTAACTACTTCGCTACGGTAGGTGTTTGCTTCTCCCACAATCCTTGCCGCTTCCCCCATAGCAGTATTTACCACCCGGTTGGCATAAGATTTAGCTTCATTTATGCGTGCACTTTTGATTTGCTCGGATTTAATCACTTTGTTGAATGCATCGGCCACTTGCAGGGGAGGAACAGAACGATCCAGGTACACTGCCACAAGTGTCAACCCGGAATCCACCTCATCCAGTGTCTTCTGTGCTTCGTTTTTTACCAGGCGGGAAAAAGTTTCCAGGCGGGTGCGCAATGCCTCATCAACCGACAATCTTCCGCCTACGCGTACTATGGCATTGGAGACCGCGATTTTTATTATGGATTCTTCCTGGCTGGTATTAGTAAGGTATAAAATAGGGTCATCTATCTGGTACTCTATATGCCACAGAGTATGAATAATATTGTTATCCCCGGTTATCAAATATCCATGCAGCCACGGAATCAGGAAAGGAGCAGGATTGACATTCTTCTTGTCTAAATCCGGGTCCCAGAATGTTCTCAACTCTATGGATTTAACTTTCTTAACCGGTATGCGCACAACTTTATCTACGGGTTCGGGAAAAGACCAGTGAAATCCGGGTTTAAGTACCCTTTCCTCTCCGACTCCTTTAATCTTTCCCCAGCGAAGTACTACAGCTACTTCATCCTGTTTAACAGTAAAAAAACCTGAGAGAAGATAGGAAATCACCAGAATGGCTACCAACGCCTTAAGGAAATAGAAACTCAGCTTCAGAGCACGGGAGAAGTACTCTAATGCTTCGCTTTGTTCCCTACTTTTTCTTGCCATTTTCTTTCTCCAGGTATCCACCCAAGAGTAAATCGTAAGGAGGAGTCCTGCTATCCAGGATGATAGTAGAATTACTCTTAAGCGTGTTCTCCAGCGCTTCCAGTTTCCTCAGGAAAATTGCCAGGTCCTCATTCTTGCTGAAAATATCATAGTACTGCGCAGCCTCTGCATCACCTTCCCCTTTAATCCTTTTAGCCTGAGCCCGTGCTTCTGCCAGTATCTTGTCTTTTTCTGCATCTGCCTTCGCCTTTATGTCGCTTGCCATGCCTTCACCTTCCGCCAGGAATTTCTGGGCTATTCTCTCTCTTTCTTTCCGCATCCTTTCAAATACATCCTGAGTAACCTCCTGAGGAAACTGTATCCTTTTAAGCACCACTTCTATGATTTTTATACCGTATGTTTTTTCAGATTCTTCGGAAGCCAGGGCTTTGATTTTTTCCTGTATTTCGTCTAATTTGAGTAATTTCTTATTCACATTAATCAGCTGGGAAAGCTCGTAAGTACCTATAACCCCGTTTTCATAATTTCTTACCAGGGAAACCAGCTTTCTCTCTGCCGCATCTTTGCTGCCTACCGAAGTAAAGAATTTTAGCGGTTCTTTTATTTTCCAGAAAGTAGAGGTAATTAAAATTATATTTTTCCCATCCCGCGTGTAAGTTTCCTCCATCTTGCTTTCCAGGACATTAATCCTGCCATCAAAATGATATACTTCCTGAATGGGCCAGGGAGCCTTCCAGTAGAGCCCCGGTTCAGTTATTACCCGCACCGGCTTGCCAAATGTAGTCACCACTGCCATCTTGCCCACCGGCACCTGGAAGGCAATAAGGTAAAGAACCAGAATGATAAGCAGGAACAACCCCAGAAAAAAAGTATATGGGTTCCAGATTCTTCTTTTACTCATTTTTTAATCTCCTTTGTTTCTGCTGCCAGACCTAAGGAAAGAATATCAGGCAGAGGCGTCTTCTCCAGGTCAAGCACAGTGACATTTCTTTCTCTCTCAGATGAAACCACAATATATTTCCTGGGAGAAAGGAGACTCCTTTCCAGTGTTTTCAAGTAGTGCCTGTATTTGAAAATGCGAGGATTTTTTTGGTAAGCCTGCAATTCCTTTAAAAACTCTTCCCCCCGTGCTTTCGATTCCACGGACCTGGTCAACCTGTAAGACTCAGCCTGCACTTTTACCCGGGAAGCATCGTAATCTGCCAGGGTAAGTTCCCGGTTCTTGTAAGATTCCGCACCGAGAATATACGCTTCCTTTCTTTCCATTGCCCCCACAACTTTTTCAAAACTCGATGCCGTCTCCACGGGCGGATGAACATTACCCACACTCACCATAACTATTTTTACTCCCAGGTTATGCTTATCCGCTTCTTTCTGAATACTTTTCTTGAGCATATTGGTAAGCGAAAGCCTCTTCACGTTCAATACTTCGAAAAAATCCACGTTCATCATCATCCTGGTAAACTGGTTATAGACAAGGCTTTCTAATAGCTTACCCGGCTGAGCCTGGGTATATGCATAGTCAAATAACCGTTCAGGGTCAATGCGATAGTAAACCCAGACCACACCGGTAAGGAAATTCACCGGGACAGAGGTATAACGGGAAGAAGAAGCAGCAGCACCTTCCTTGCTGGCGATTATCCAGTTAAACTCTTCCTCGTAGTGCCTTTCCGTCCAGAGTACCCTTTCTCCCTCTTTGCCACGCACCCCGGCACGGATGACCTTTATCCGCTCCACATCGTAAATTCTCGCCTTTCCAATAGGCCAGGGAAACTTGAGATGAATTCCGGGTCCAAAAACCTTCCCCCCCTCTATAGGCCTCCCCAGGAACTCTATGAACGCTCTCTCATACGGCCTTACAATCACAAAACAGGTCAACAAGTAAAGCAGGGCAATCTGCAATAGGACAAGGGGGATAACACGCTTCTTTACAAACTGGTAAAACCAGGTCTGGGTAATACGAAAGCCAAACTGGTAATCAAGTATTTCCGAGAAAGAAGGGATAACTTCCTCCGGTGTGGAAAGAAGGTATAAAATCCGGGAATCAAAAGAAATCCGTTTTTCTGCCTTGGAAGAACGGTAAAAAGAAAGAATAATATTCAGCAGGTATTCAAACCCCACTGCGATGAGCAAAATATTGAGCAGGTAGAAAATAAACCATTCCACCTTGGGAAGGCCAAATTTCCTTAAAGTCAAAGATATGGCCACAAGAAATGCGAAAAGAGCATTAACCCCCAAAAAGGTACCGATACTGCGCAGCTCACGCCATAATTTTTCTTTGGACATGCCCACGACATAGCGGGAGAACAAAAAGATAAGAAAAGTCAACCCGATAAGCAACAGCGAAACTGCCGGGCTTGCCTGGTAGTGAATGCCCTTCCCGCCGAAATAGAGCATTATTTTGAAAGGGACGTAGAACATGAGGAAGGAGAGTATTAAAGTCACCCCGGGAATTACCCACTTTTCAGTCTGCCTCAGACGTATGCGGGAAATTAGCAGGGCGCTTTCCTCGTCCCTGAACATCCGCCCTTCCCTTTTGGCAAGCTCTTCCACCTCATCCCTTTCCAGTCTTTCCCTGTACCTCTGCTGGAAAAGGAGAAAGAGCAGGGTGAAAATGGGAATACCTATGCCGGCATGGAAAGATTCCAGGAGCAGAAGAGGAGACTTCACCTGCAAATACATTATGTAGAAGACTAAGGACAAGAAAACCTGGAACAGGGAAGCTCCCAAGGCTACCTGGAAACCTCGCCGTAATTTGTCCTTATCTTCCACCGGATACCTCCTTCCTCTCCCAGATACTCCAGCCTAAAAACGTCATGCCCAGGGTATAGAAAAACATATACCCCAGTGCCTTTAACAGATATTGCAAGTTTATACTTCCTCCTTTTAACCAGGTTTCCTCGCTCCAGAAAACCTGGAAATTCGGTATGAGGGAATATACAATTTTTACCCCCGGATTATGCATAAACTTACCTAAAAGGTAATCCGAAGTAAGCCCAAGCATAAAAATCAGGAAAGAAAAAGTCAGGGTAAAAAATAACTTCCCTCTCAGTGAAAAGAGAGAAGCCACCGGTGCCATGACTATCCCTGCCATCCAGAGAAAAGCGGCCGGAAGGAACAAATTCAGTTGAAGAGCACTCTTGTCAACGAAATAAAGAATCAGGAGAGAGAGGATAAGAGAAATATTCAGTGAGATGACAAAAGCAGAAGCAAAATTTTTATCAGCATAATAATTGGCCCCTCCCGCCAGAATTACTGCCACCAGCAACGGCAAAAACTCGAACCAGAGTATAGAATACTTAACCTCGCTGTAAGCTGCTTCCGGCACTCCCATTTTCAAAGTCATTATAAGGATAATAATTAGGGGAACAAGCACAAACAAGAGAGAAATAGCCACGGCAAATATCTTGGAAACGAGAAAAGTAAAACGGGATACCGGCTTACTCAAAAGAAGGGTACTCGTCTTCTCCTCCATTTCTCCTCCCACAATAGAGAAAATACCCAGCACGCTCACTCCCAGTTCGGATAAAAGAATAGTAGCCATTCCCATATCTAAAATCAGCTTTTTTGCATGCATGAGAGTAAACATGGTAAAGGCAGGGCTGGCCAGGATAAAAAGGTAAGACCCCACGGTAATAAGGGCAAAAAACGGCTGGCGGATTACATTATAGAACGAAATGTGGGCTAACGCAGGGAAAGCTCTCATAATAAGTAAAATATCTTAAAATTTAACCCCGTGGTTATCACGGAGGGCGCTTTCAAATTATCAAGCTCTAAATTATACCATAACAAATAACTTTTCATGCTTCCAGGATTTATTACCTTAACTTCACCTTAAACATACCATACCCCTGTATTGTATATCAAGGGGCAGGTACCCAGCCTCCAGATATAAAATCGGTGTCGGGAGGCAGATAGGCATGACAGGTGGGCAGGTTTTTCTCTTTCTGCTTCTCTTTTGTCATTCCTGCGCAAGCAGGAATCTATTCCCCCTCGCTACCCGCTACTTTCTCACCATTTACTATTTACTGTTCACTGTTTACTATACTCCCAGTCTACAGTCTAAAGTCTATGGTCTAAAGTCTATAGTTATAGCCTAATCCCCACAGGGATTCCCTGCTTTTCCACACTTTCCATTACCGCAGCAGCAATACTCGTGGTTACCACCCCGTCTTCTCCCATAGCTACTTTCCCCTTCAAATCCTCAATTTTCCCGCCCTGCCTCAAAAACCGGAGATTATAGACAAAGTCCATTATTGATTCAAAGCCGTACCCGTGGTATTCCTCGTTCCCCCATTTATCCTCGGTTTTCTCAAAGAAACCCAGGTTAAAAGTTTTCATCCCCTTCTTCCTGAAACACCCTCTCATCCCCCGATACTGTGAATCCACCTCTATCATGCCCTTGTCCCCCACCAGGCGAAATTCCTGGTTTACCACTGCCTCAAATTCCTCGGGAAGAATCCAGGAAGTATCAAAGGTAAGGGAGATGCCATCCTCATACTCAACCTTGGCCTGTACAGAATCGTAGGTATCTACCCCCATATTCCTGAGCACTCTTTTTATTCCGGTAGCCACCACTCTTACCGGCTTCTTCTTGATTATCCAGGTAAGAAGGTCATAGAAGTGCACTCCCAGGAACCACACCGGGGAAGAGCGGGGAGCCCAATTGGGAAAACAGTCCCGGGGCAAATTTATGACATCTTCCATTATTACATGACCGTACTGAATCTCTCCCAACTCTCCGCTTTTCACTATTCTTTCCGCTTCCCTGTGGTAGGGGTCGTAACGCTTATGAAAATCCACCTGCAGGAAAACCCCCTTTTCCCGCGCCTTCCTGTCAATCTCCCTGGCTCCCTGCACCGTAACATCCAGCGGCTTCTCCACCAGGAGAGGCAATCCTCTATCAATAACCTCCAGGGCTATATCTTTGTGCAAATGGTCCGGGGTAGCAATGGTCACTGCGTCCGGTTTCTCAGCCTCCAGCATCTGGCGAAAATCCGTATAACCTTTAACCCCGAAACTCTCCTGCTGTTTTTCAAGTATTTCCTCGTTCAAATCCGACAGGGCAAGGAGTTTTACCTCTCCCTTTCTCTCCATTTGCTTGAAAGCTCTCAGATGATTTGTCCCAAAAGCTCCTCCTCCGATTACACAAATCTTAATCATTCTCTTCCTCCCGGGTTAAGAAATGCAGCAAAGTTTCAGATGCCTTTATAATCTCACTTATACTGATTTTCTCTCCTCTGGAATGCGCCTCGCAAATATCTCCCGGGCCAAAGACCACTACCGGCATTTTGCCCACATGGTAGAAAAGGCGCGCATCACAACTCACAATAAACCCGGTAACACGCGAGGGGACATCCGCTTTCTCCGCCGCACACTGCAATTCTTTAACCAGCCAGTGTTCCGGAGAAATGGAATAAGCCTCGTTGCGAAGTTTCGGAAATTCCAGCTTATAATTCTCGCGTATCCAGGCATCGGGGTGAGAAGCAAGCATCTCCGCCAGCTCCTCTTTCACCCGGGGGATACTTTTATTCGGCAGAAACCCCACTCCTCCTTCAATAACCGCCTCATCCGCCACCATGGAGGGCCACTCTCCCCCTCTTATAGTCCCCACGTTTACCTGCACGGGATGGGAATATTCCTGGAAGAGAGGCACATTCCGGCTTTCTTCCAGGAGTTTTCTCTCGTAATCCTGAAGCGATTCTATCACCTGCATCATCTTTTCTATTGCATTAACTCCCTCGTATTTCCTCCCCATATGCACCGGCTTTCCTTTTATGGTAATTCTGAACCAGATGGCTCCCCGATTTGCAGGGTGAATATTGAGGCCGGAAGCCTCCATTACAATTACACCGTCTCCCCGGTAGCCAGAGAGAATCGCGGCCAGGCTGCCATTCCCTCCTACCTCCTCCTCAATTACTATCTGGATGTGTCCTCTCTTCCTGATTTTAAGCCCCAGGTCTTTTATTGCCATAAAGGCAAGGTAAATAGCAGCTATCTGCCCCTTGCAATCCACTGCCCCCCTTCCCGTTATCCAGTCTCCCTCCACCCGGGGGCTGAAAGCCTCTTCCCAGTCAGCAGGCCCCACAACATCGGAATGGGTATTGATAATAACAGACTTCTCACCCTCATCTTCCCAGAAGGCCAGGAGATTCTTACGCTCGGAGAGAGGATACTCCCGGGGAAGAGAGATATATTCCGGGTGCTCCTGCAGCCCGGGAGGGAAGGGAACAAGCTCGGTTTTCAGGGCAAGCGAAGAAAAAACATCCCTAAGATGCTCCTGGATTTTTCTCTCTCCTCCACCGGTGATACTGGAAAGAGAAATCAGCTCTTTAAGAAAACTTACCAGCTCCTCCCTTCTGGAAACCAGGTATGCTCTCTCTTTCCCGGGAATATGGTCAGACATCCGGTAAACTCCTCATAAATGATTGGTGGGTTCTTAGTTCCGACATGCGTCGGGAGTTCCGCCTCCCCCCAACTCAAAACTAATTATCCCCGCTTAGTTCTTACTCCTTACCTGCTTCACTCAAGGCAGAATCAATAATCTCTATGCCGGTTTCCAGCTCCTTCCGGCTGATAGAAAGAGGAGGCGCAATTCTCAACACGTTGCCAAACGTTCCGATGGGAGCAATCATTAAAAGCCCGCGATTGTATGCTTTCTGCACTATTTCCCTGGCTTTTTCCGGAGAGGGCTTTTTGCTTTTCTTGTCCTCTACTATCTCCAGTCCCCAGACGAGTCCCATTCCCCTCACATCACCCAAAATGCTGTGTCGAGAAAGCAGTTCCCGGAAAGATTTACTTAAAAACTCTCCTCCCTGCCGCGCATTCTCCACCAGGTCATCCTCCATGATAATATTTATATTCTCCAGTGCCACCCTGGAGCAAAACGGGTTTCCGCCATGCGTGGAAGAAAGAGAGCCCGGAGTAAGCATATCCATAACGCGGGATTCTCCTACCAGGGCAGAAAGAGGCACAGAAGAAGTGATCCCCTTTCCCAGGCAAAGTAAATTGGGAGTAACTCCGTAGTGCTCAAAACCAAACAGCCGCCCGGTTCTCCCAAAAGAAGCCTGCACCTCATCAATAATTAACAAAGCCTCTTTCTCCCTGGCCAGTTTCTCCAGTTTTTTCATCCATTCTAAGGGTGGGATAATAGAACCTGCCCCACCCTGGTAAGTCTCGGTTATAAAGGCGGCAATACGACCTTCCGACTCACACGGCAACACCCAATCCACAATAAAATCAAAACAGTAAGTTTTGCAGGCAGGATACCTCCTATCAAAAGGGCAACGGTAACAATAAGGAAAGGGAGCAAGAATCATCCCGGGTAAAAAAGGACCAAACCCATGCGTTCCTGCCCCGCTTTTCTTCCCCCCGATGGAAAGTGCGCCGTAAGTTCGTCCGTGAAATGCCCCGTAAAAAGAAACTATCTCGTATTTCCCTGTATAAAGACGGGAAAGTTTCACTGCTGTTTCCGTGGTCTCAGCCCCGGTGGTGAGCAAAAAAGCCTTATTCAGGTTGAAAGGAGTAATTTCCACCAACTTCCTGGCCAGTTGCAAGCGGTATTCCGTGGGGAAATCGTAGCAGTTTATTACCCTGTCAGCCTGCTCTCTGATAACTTTTACCAGCCTGGGATGAGAATGCCCCACATTGGCCACCAGGACCCCGGAAGAAAAATCAAGGAAAACATTGCCCTCCACATCCTCCACATAAACACCCCGTGCCCTTTCCCAGACTGCCGGAACCTGTTCGCTCATGGAACGAGGCTCATAGGTCTCTTTTAACTTCAGGATTTTCCTCGTTTTCTCACCGGGGAGATTCTTCGTCAGCTTAATCCCCTCCTTTATGTTCATCCCTCTTTCTTCATTGATTTATTACGAAGTTATTAAGAGAAAGGCGAGTATAAATTTGTTATGGGGAGACGCCTATCCTTTCCAAAAGCACGGGGTGATATCTTTATTCCCGGCGGCGATTGTCTCCTTTTATACTCGTTTCTATCCACCATACGAATAACATCCCTGATAATATTCTCTTCGTAGCCCATTCCCAGGAGCTCCCGGAAAGAATATTCCTTTTCCACATATGCTTTAAGAACAGCATCCAGCACTTCATAAGGGGGAAGAGTATCCTGGTCTTTCTGCCCTGGCCTTAATTCTGCCGAGGGTGGCTTTTTAATGATACTTTCCGGGATAATTTCCTTATCCTTACTATTATTGATAAAACGGGCAACCCTGTATACTTCTGTTTTATATACATCCTTGATTACAGCAAATCCGCCGGCCATGTCTCCGTAAAGCGTAGCATACCCGCAGCTCATCTCGCTCTTGTTTCCCGTGGTTAAAACCAGCCAGCCGAACTTATTGGACAACGCCATCAAAAGATTCCCCCGGATTCTTGCCTGGATATTTTCTTCGGTAACGTCTTCTTTTAAACCTTTAAAAACCTCTTTTTTTAAAACTTCACGGTAGGCATGGAAGATTTCCTGGATGGGAAGAGTGAAAGTTTTAATCCCTAAGTTTCTGGCCAGTGTATGCGCATCCTCCATACTGGAAGGAGCATTATACTGAGAAGGCATGATTACTCCTACAACGTTCTCCTCTCCCAGCGCTTCTCTGGCAATACAGGCCACCAGGGAGGAATCTATTCCCCCGCTCAACCCCACCAGCACCTTTTCAAAACCATTTTTCCTGACATAATCCCGCGTACCCAGAACCAATGCTCGGAACACCTCCTCTTCCTGTACGGGAACAGGCTCAATCCTTTTTTTCAGCTTTCTACTTTTATGCCTGCCCTCCCTGCTTATTTCTACCAGAGGGGGAGAGGGGTAATCCAGCTTTTTTGCCCTTCTCCTGGGGTCCTGCAGGTGGGAACGCAAGACCCTATCCGGTTCCAGGTCTACTGTTACCAGGTCTTCCTGGAATACCTTTGCCCTCACTACCAGGTATCCCTTCTCATCAAATACCAGGCTCCCGCCGTCGAAAACGAGTTCATCCTGCCCCCCTACTATATTCACATACACCACTATCGCCCCGCATTCCTGGGCTCGGGTAGAAAGCATCTTCTCCCGTAATTCCCGTTTACCCACATGGAAGGGTGAAGCAGAAATATTAACCAGTATCTGGGATTCTCCCCCTATCGCCTGGTTGAGGTGGGGGCCTTCCGGATACCATATATCCTCGCAGATACTCATCCCTATCCTGCAACCATTGAGCAGAAAAACCGGTGTTTCCCGCCCTCTCTGAAAATACCTGTATTCATCGAATACGCCGTAATTCGGCAGAAAGATCTTACGATATACCCCCCTGATTTCTCCTTCTGAGATTACTGCAAGTGCATTGAATATATCGTCCTCCACATCTACAAATCCCACCACCGCTGCTATCCCCTTAACCTGCCCGGCAAGAGAACGCAATGTCTCCATATTCTCCTGCAGGAATTGCGGCTTGAGTAAGAGGTCCTCCGGGGGATAACCGGTGAGAGCAAGCTCGGGAAATATCACTATGTCTGATTCCTGGTCCCGCGCTTTCTCTATAAAGTTAAGTATTTTCTGCGAATTGCCCTTTAAATCTCCCACCGTCGAATTTATCTGAGCCAGGGATACACGCAATAAATTCCTTCCCATACCTCAAGTTTATATCAAAGAGGTAAAAAATTCAAAAAACCTGTCAAACCAAAGTAGAAATGTCCGGTTTCAATGAAATTAGCAGTAGTAATAAGTAGCGAGTAGCGAGTAGCGGGTAGCGAGGGGAAGGATAGTGAACAGTAAGTAGTAAACAGTGAGTGGGAAGTCAGTATCCTGGTTTTCTGCCCGCCTGTCCCGAGACTACGTCGGGAGGCGGACAGGATACAGAAGGACTACCAGGGCACCCGGGGTGACTCACTATTCAGTGATACGGTAACATTGCCCTTCAAAGACCAGCAAGATGTTCCTGCCCAGAGCAAAGTATCTACCGAGTTCCGGGGTTCTTTTGAGCAGGTCAAAGTATTCCCGGCTGAGATACTTTACTTCTTTTACCTGTAAATCTTTCTTAAACTCCGCATCCACCCAGAAACCGTTCTCCTGCAGGTAGAATGTTTTATCCCCTACCTGTTTAACCGCGCTTGAGCCTGTTTCCTGGATAATCTCTCTATTTTTCAGCCTGGTTATATCCATGGCACTGGAAACAGCTTCTCTGCCCACTGCTTTTTGCATGCCTGCCACGAATTTTTTCCCTTCTTCTTTTACCTTCCGGGAAACGCCCGGGGTTATTCCCCACCTTTTATAATCTTTATCTTTTTCCAGTATCAGGAAAGAGGTATAAGGTGTAATTATCCCGTACTTTTTGCTCAGCCTGATTATCTCATCCACGAGTTCGCGGTTTTCACCTTTCAAACGTATCTCGTTAATGAGATATCCTATTTTTCGCGTGGCCCATATGCGGGGGATAAAATCATTATTCCTGTTTTCCCGGGGGAATTGTGCCTGATAGAGGAATTTTTTCTCCCTGCCATTGACATAGCCTTTCAGAACTATCCTGGCAGAGCCATTCCCCTGGTACTTTCCCAGCAGAACAAGTTGTGTGCCTCTGAAAATGTCCGGGAGGGTTGAAGGGTAAATTTCTTCCACTTTTATTTTCCCGAAGTCCAGTCTTATATCCGAAAGAATCGGTTCGCTAATCTTGCGGTAAAAAGAAGATACTTTGATTTCTATATCCTCTCCCGGCACCACATATTCAGTCATGCCTCTATGCATCTCGGCCATCCTGTCCAGGAGGTGGGTATTTACATCATTACCCACCCCAAAAACGAATATGCGTGCTTCAGACTGGTTTGCCTTTTTCAGGTTGCTTAAAATATCCTTTATGCTCCTCACTCCCACAGTAGGCTGTCCATCGGTAAGAAAGACAATCATGCGTGGTCTTTTAGTCTCTTCAAATATTCCTAAGCCGCTAAGAAGCGCCTGGTTTATGTTTGTCCCACCCCTTGCTTCCAATCCGGCGGCAAATTCCAGCGCGGAGGCAATGTTCTGGGGAGTGGCAGGGACAAGCTTGCTCTGGTATGAATTAACAGAAGTAGCAAAGGCTATTATGTTAAACCGGTCGCCCCGGTTAAGGCTATTTATGCAGAAGCGAAGGGCCTCTTTGGCCTGCTTTATTTTCCTGCCGGACATACTGCCCGAAGTATCTATAATGAAGACTATGTCTTTTGGAGTACTTTTGCCTGCAAGTTTGCCGGGAGAAATAAGCAGCATAAAGTAGCCCTGGGTTCCCGGTTTTTTGTAAGTGAGCAGGTCCAACCCCACATCCTTCTCTGACACTGTATAGTAGAGGATAAAATCTTTATCCGGCTTTACATTTTTCCCCTCGTATCCGCAGGCTGCGGCAAATTTCTGCATTTTCACATCTATCCGGTGGCTGGGGGAATACACGTTTTTTATGGGAAGAACTGATTTTATATTCACGTTTATGCTGACTTCTTTTAATGGCCTGGGAGAAAATTTTTCCGTGTCCAGAGGGTAAACGTATTTATAGATGCCCGCATCATAGGGCAAGGTTTCCTGGTAGACTAATTCGATTCTCTTTTCTCTCTGTTTCGGGATGGGATATACCCGTGCCTTAAACATGTTTCTGCCTACATATTCCAGAAGCGCGGGGTCCTTCATTCTCCTTACTATGTCTTCGTAGATTTTTCTCGCCTTTTCCCTGTCCAGGATTTCTCCATTTACTTTCTTGCCGTCTATGAACATGGAAAACCTGGTAATTGCTGCATTCTCAGGAAGGGGGAATATATAGGTTCCCTCCAGGTCCACATTGGACTCATTTTTGAATACCTGGTCAATGGTGGTGGTGGCAACATTGC
>JALUVB010000059.1 GCA_027021085.1 bacterium | reverse complement strand
ATGCAGGCGGGGGGAGCCGCCTCCTGAGTATAAGTCAGGAGGCGGAAGAGAACTATCGGGAGGAGGTGTAAATCCCGCTATCCATTATTTCTCCAGTTTGAAGTCTATGTAATCCAGGTTGAAAAGTCCACCTACCATCCGTACGGTTAGCACATGTCTGCCTCTGGGCAGAAAGACTCCTCGCTTGGTGACAGTAATCCACTTGCTCCATCCGCCTGTAACACCTTTCATCATAACATCTGTAAGAAATTTCCCATCCAGTTCCAGGCGGATACCTTTTTCTCCCTCTTTCGGAGAACCCGGACCGGCAGCAAAGGGAACCGTAACCGTATATTTCCCGCTTTGTTTGATGTCCACCGTGTACTTGATCCATTCACCTCCATAAACCCAGCCAATGGTTCTACCATTAGTATCCACACCTTCATTAATTCTAAAATTTGTCTTCGCTGACACTGCTCCTACATTCCTTTTATCAGTATCGTTGTAGGCGACACCCTGGCCTCCTTCATCAAAATACTCCACTTCTATACGCCCGGGGATGATCTGCGCCCTTCCCCGGTAGGGACGAGTTGGAGTACGGCTCTCTAAGTAGAACTCCCTGGGCCGGGAAAACCCCACCAGGCCATCGCTATCTTTTGCCATTACCACAAATACATGTTCAGTCAATAAACTGGTTACTCCCCTTAAATTGGCCGGTTTCATATAGTCCGTTTTATCGTAATAGGTTTTATCAAAAGTTACTTTGAAAATATAGGGAGGTGCTGTCTTTGTTTCCAACAAATATCCATTGTCAAAAAGATATACTTCACGAATCCTTCCATCTGTATCTTTAGCAGAAGCTTCAATAGTTATACTCGCACCTTCCTTAACACTGCGGGGAACAGCACTGGGTGAAGTAATAACCACCCGGGGAGGCTTTTTACCCCCGTTGTCTTTTTTATACACTCTTACGTAATCAATGACATAGTAGTCCGGCAATTTTGCATCCCGGTAATCACCGGTCCAGCTTGCCCGCTTAACACTGCCTGTATTAGAAGATAACCACACCTGACAGGGCTGGGTGGTCACTGCCTGTTCCTTACCCCAGCGCAGAACTTCCACACCATCAATGTAGAAAATATACTCTAACGGTGTCCATTTTAAACCAAATACGTGGAACTTATTCCAATCGATTACCCGGGTTCTCCGGGTGAAGGATTTGGCATAGGCAGAAGGAACCCCTACGTGAAGGGCTTCCTGCACTATATTCTGCTCCTTGAAGAAATCTTCGAAAATATCTATTTCCAGGCCATTGAGAAATGGGTTTGCTCCCGGATTTTTGCGATACAGCCAGAAGGCAGCCCACCAGCCTGGCTGGGTGCTGAGCTTTAACCGGGCCTCAAAGTAGCCATAAAGGAAACTATCCCTGGATTTCATCCCACCGACTATCAAGTTGCCCTCTTTATCCCGGCTGAACCTGATTACGGCATGTCCTTTACCATCAAGGTAAACATTTTCTTTCCTGCGATAGCCTTCTGGCCAGCCCTTCCCCAGGTTGTATGGACCTTCTGATAAGACCTGCCACTTCCGGGTATCAATCTTTGTCCCGTTAAATTCATCATTCCAGATTAACTTCCAGGTCTTATCGGAGGAAACATCAAACCGTCTCATAGCAGTGGGCTCAGTCTTACCTGAAACACCGCCACCCTGAGATAACGGTGCCATGGCTATTTCCAATACTATCACCAGGAAAAAACACCACGCGGTTCTAATAATCCTTCCATTCATCTATCAGCCCTCCCGTTTTATTAAAATATTTATCTGAATATCTGAATAATTATCGTTCCAGCACAGCTTTTGCATCGTCGATATATATCTTTCCTTTCCCTATGACATCCACGGTAAAGAGCACAGATGCCACCGCAGGGTCAACGCCTTTACGCGGCGGCCTGTTCCTCCACTTGCCATAATCCCTTATTGTAACCACCCCTTCTATTTTCTGCCATCCTCCGCTAAATTTCCTTAAGGGAGCTGAAACCCATTGTCCTCCCAGGCCCTTTCCCTCTTTGTTATAGCGATAAAAAACTATGCTGACATGCGGGGACTCACCCTCCAGGAAACCTTTTATCCAGAGCGAGTATTTTATCTTCGTTCCATCCTTAACCGGGATAGGATTAAAATTAGCTATCAGCGACCTGTACCTCTTTTCCTGGGAAATTCCCGGGATAATCATGAGAGAGTTTTTCCCGCTGTGCGGAGCTACCTGCGGGCTGGTTACTATCTCTAACCGGGCCGGAAATCCTTTCGCATTTAACAGACGCCATCCAGTTACTTTTCCGGAATCTTCAAACCCCGGATTCTCCAGCAGGTTATCCGTGGCTTTTCCCTTTCGCGGTTTAATAAACTCAGAAGCCACAATAGCCACCCTTCTTCCATAAATTGTATTGCCTGCTTTTGCCTTTGCCTGGTTCAAGTATCCCCAGAGTTCATTTATCACATCATCTGTGTATAATAGCCTTAGATTATTTTTCTTGTTCTTGTCCGGGTTCATCCAGAGCTCTTCTGCCCGGGTAAAGAATTTTTTCATCTCTTCACTTGCCGGGCCGTAAAACTTAGTGTAGTAATCGTCCAGTAGTTCATCTACATCCTGGTCTGCATCCCAGAGAAGACTGCCGGTTAAATAAAACATGAGATGCAGTTTCCCTTTATCGGAAAATCTTCTTTCATTACTTTTCCTCGTTCTCCCCCTCCTTACCTGGCCCTTTTCTCTCCAGGCACTCGTCTCCGCTTCAATAAACTCCCCGCCAGAAATCCCTTTCAGTCTCTTCAGGTCTTCCGAGATAACATGGGAAAAGATTACCGGTATCCCGTCCAGGGGATACTGCATCTTAAAGGGCTCCCGGAAATAGTAATTATAGTATTCCCAGATGTATATCCTGCTGGCTTTCTTCTTCCATTCATCAATAAAGAGATTCATTCTCTTCCGGTAATCCCGGTCCCAGTAATTGCATCTCCTCTTGGTAATCATCACTGCTACGTTGGGACTCAATTTATCTATGCGGGAGGGCGGCTCACGGTACTGTTCGTAGGCTAATCCGCCAATCCACCGGTCCGGGTGGGTCTTGTAAACTTCCCTGGCCACATCGTTAACAAACTTCCACACGTAGTTGGAGTACTGGGCATCAAAAGGTTTATCCAGGTCATACTG
>JALUVB010000058.1 GCA_027021085.1 bacterium | reverse complement strand
TCCCTGCTCAGGAAAATCCTGCGCAGGGGAGATATAGTAGCAATTAAAGGTTCACGAGCATTAAAAATGGAGGCCCTGGTAAACGATGTTTTATCACTTAATTTACCCTCTTAAGGATATATTTCCGGCTTTTAATGTCTTTCGGTATCTGACATTTCGCTCCCTGATGGCTATTTTTACCTCATTTATTATTACATTGATAATCTCTCCCTATCTAATCCGCCGGCTTAAAAATATAGGCGCACGGGATTACAACAAAAGAGAATGCTGTGAACGCCTAAATGAAATAAACCAGGCAAAATTTGGCACTCCCACCATGGGAGGAGTAATCATCCTCTTTGCTTTTCTTATTACCCTTTTACTCTGGGGTAATCTAAAAAATCCGTACGTGTGGCTGGTAACCGGTTCAATACTCTGGATGGCACTCCTGGGGATATGGGATGACAGAAAAAAACTCTACAAACAAAATTCCAAGGGCCTGGACAAAAAAGTAAAACTACTCTGGCAGGCAGCAGGAGGATTAGGGATAGGGTTGTACCTCTATCTCCAGCCGGGACATATCTTTCACACCCTTACTTTTCCCTTCTTCAAAAACATGACCTGGGATATGGGTCCGTTCTACCCGCTTTTCGTGGCCTTCTTCTTTACCTGTATCACCAATGCAGTGAACATAACCGACGGCATGGACGGCCTGGCCACGGGATGTTATCTCATCCCTCTCTTATTTTATGCCGCGGTAAGTTACATAATCGGCAACGTAAAATTTTCCCATTACCTTTTCCTTCCCTACGTAAATGGCAGCGGAGAGTTGATGATATTAGCTTCTTCGCTTATAGGAGCATGCCTGGGCTTTCTCTGGTTCAATGCCTATCCGGCTGAAATATTCATGGGAGATACGGGAGCCTTATCGCTGGGAGGTGCCCTGGCCACCGTGGCACTGATAACCAAACAAGAAATCTTGCTGTTCCTGGTAGGTGGAGTATTTATGCTGGAAGGAATCAGCGTGCTTCTCCAGGTAATCTCCTGGCGAATGTTCCGGAAAAAGGTTTTTCTTATTGCACCTTTACACCACCACTTTCAGTACAACGGAGTTCCAGAAACCAAAATAACACTGAGGATGTGGATACTATCCCTGGTATTAGCTTTACTTGCACTGGCAACATTCAAATTAAGATGAAACTTAGGGGGAAGAAGGTTAGCGTGGTGGGGCTGGGTATAAGTGGCATGGAGGCTGCCCTTTTCCTGCAGGAAAAGGGGGCGGCAGTATGGATTACTGAAAGAAATACTTCTCCGGCGCTGGAAAAAAGACTTAAAACTTTAGCTAAGGAAGGAATCAAGGGTGAACTGGGTAAACATACTCTCTCCCGCATCAGGAAAACCGACCTTCTCGTACTATCTTCGGGAGTTAATCCCGATGAGGCCTGGATACAGGAGTTAAAAGATGAAGGGAAAGAAGTCATCGGTGAATTAGACCTGGGTTTAATGTATCTTACTTCTCCCTGCATAGGAGTCACGGGAAGTAACGGGAAGACTACCACAGTTCATCTATTAAAGCATCTCCTGGGAGAAGAGGCGGAAATTGCGGGGAACGTAGGAATTCCACTTACCAGGCTCTTACGCACGGGTAGCAAAGCTTCCCGGGTAATCCTGGAAATAAGCAGCTTCCAGCTAAAGAGTCTAAAAAAGTTTCAGCCTTATCTCTCCATCATACTGAATATCTCTCCCGACCACCTGGACTGGCACGATAGTTTTGACGATTACTTTTCGGCAAAGATTAAGATTTTCCAGGGGCAGGAGGAAAACGCGTTTACCCTATGGAATGCCGAGGAAGATTGGTGGGAATCGCAAAAAACAAAAGCCAGGAGATATTTTTTCTCTTCCACCCACCACTCCCTGCCCGGCTGTTTTGTGAAAGACAACTGGATAATCTGGAGAGATAAAAAAGAAGAGGCAGTTATGCCCGTAAGGGAATGGAGACTGCGGGGCAGACATAACCTTTCCA
Organism: bacterium; assembly: GCA_027021085.1. Taxonomy (GTDB): domain Bacteria; phylum CAIJMQ01; class CAIJMQ01; order JAADFP01; family JAADFP01; genus JAADFP01. Next base: position 1,243 of record JALUVB010000058.1, on the reverse strand, counting down.
ACTTGACTGCTGCTCTTGCTGCTGGTATTCTTCTGGGTAGCCCCGTTTCTCTCTTACGAGAAAAAGCAAGGACTTTTACCGGGTTACCACATCGTTTAGAGGCAGTTCGCTATTGGAAAGGGATACAATTCGTGAATGACTCAAAAGCTACAAACGTAGATGCCGTATATCATGCCCTCCTCTCCCTGCCTCCCGGCATCATCCTTATACTGGGCGGGCAGGATAAAGGAAACGATTACTCTTTACTTTTCCCGCTGGCTAAAACACATCTTAGAAAAATCATAGCAATAGGAGAATCCCGGGATAAAATATACAAAGAATTTTCTCCTTTGACAGAGGTAATCAAGGTAAAAACCTTGCCTGAAGCAGTTAAAATATCTTCTGAATCCGCTTCATACGGTGATACCGTGCTTCTTTCACCCGCCTGTGCAAGTTTTGATATGTTTTCTGATTTCAAAGAGCGGGGAGAAACATTTCGCAAATTAGTGGAGGAATTACCATGAGAAAAGACCGCCTTCTCATCGTGGTAATTGTAATTCTCTCCATGTTCGGAATAATAATGGTATATAGCTCTTCCATTGCCTTTGCAGAAGAAAAATTCAACAATCCCTATTTCTTTTTAGTAAGGCACCTAATATGGCTCTCGCTGGGAATTTTAGTATTTATGGCAACCTATAAGTTTAACTACAAGAAATGGCGAAAATTTGCCAAGCCACTGCTTCTCTTTAGCTTCTTCCTTATACTCCTGACCCTTTCTCCCCTGGGCTGGGAGGCAGGAGGAGCAAAACGGTGGCTGAGAATGGGAGGCTTTACCTTTCAACCTTCCGAATTGATTAAATTCACCTTACTTATATGGTTAGCAGACCTCTTAGAACGAAGGAAAAAAGAGGTAAGCAACTTTTTTGAGGGGCTAACCCCACCTCTTCTCATTATTGGTTCATTCCTGGTTCTCCTTCTCTTCCAGCCCGACCTGGGGACAGGCTTACTTATAGCCGGAGTATCTTTCTGCCTTTTCTTTGTAGGCGGTGCATCTTTGAAACACCTCTTTGGACTGTTCCTGCTTTCCCTCCCTACTCTCTATGCTCTTATCTTTACCAAGGAATACCGCAAAAACAGGATAATTGCCTTTCTGAACCCCTGGGAAAACCCCAAGACCTCCGGGTATAACCTGATACAATCACTCATTGCCGTAGGCTCCGGGGGAATGCTGGGAAGGGGATTAGGGGAAGGCAGGCAAAAATTG
>JALUVB010000057.1 GCA_027021085.1 bacterium | reverse complement strand
CCCATAAATTCACTCAGCCGGGGGATGGAATATGCGGCAAAATCAGTTTCTTTCCCCATTTCTTGTCTTATCTCTTCCTTTAGTGCACTGCTCAGTTCCTCGTCAGAGTCCAGCACCAGAATAAAATTACCGGTAGCTTTTTCCATAGCCCAGTTGAGCTGGTCGCCGTAATGCTTAAATTTTCTCCGAAAAATTTTATCGGTATATCCTTCCGCGATTTTCAGGGTATCATCAGTGCTGAAAGAATCGACTATCACTATCTCTTCACATACCTCGGATAATCCAGCTAAGCATTTTTCTATGGTAAGCCGGGAATTAAAGGTAAGCACTATCCCGCTTATATTATTATTTTTACTTGACGACTTACTCATTTTACCTTTCCCTTCTCACCATTCACTACTCACTGCTTACTGTTTACTACTTACTGCTTACTATCTCCCGGTCTACAGTCTAAAGTCTAAAATTCCCCTCGCTACCCGCTACTAACTACTCGCTACCTACCTGGATGTCTGCTTCCGCGGGTATGACAGGCAGGGCTGGTTGCATGTCATTCTTCCGAATCCTAACCTCCTTCAGAAGCTCTCCCAGGAAACCAGGATGCTAAGATACCAGGAAACCAACTCCCTGTCCACTGCTTACTATTTACTGTTCACTATCCTCCCCCTCACTACTAACTACTTTCTCACCATTCACTTTTCACTGCTTACTGTCTATAGTCTAAGGTCTACAGTCTAAAGTCTGTATTGTCCCATCCTTACTCAAACACTCCTTCCAGTGCTTTCCCGCATTTCCTGCATTTCCCCTGGCTTAGAGCCAGTTTCGTCACAGAAAACCCCCTCCTCCTGATGAGAAGACTGCCGCATCCATTGCAGTACGTGTTCTCGCCCTCCCCCCCTAAGATGTTACCCACGTATACATAATTTAATCCTTCCTCCAATCCTATCTCCCGGGCCCGGAAAAGTTTTTTAGCCGAGGTAGGAGGGAGCTGGGTTAATTTGTGGTGAGGATAGAAGGCTGTAACATGCCAGGGTATGCTGTTATCCAGGGAGGCAATAAAACGGGCGATATCTCGCAACTCTTCCTCGGAATCATTAAGGGTGGGTATAATAAGCGTGGTAACTTCTATCCATATTCCCAGCGATCTAAGCAGGGTTATGCTTTCCAGTACGGGCGTTAGCTGTGCCCCGCATATTTTCCGGTAAAAATCGTCCCGAAATGATTTAAGGTCTATGTTTGCTCCGTCTAAGTAGGGAGCAATTTTCTCCCATGCTTCCCGGGTGGCATATCCGTTGGTAACAAAATTATTTTTTAATCCTTTCGCATGGGCAATTTTTGCCAGCTCATAGGCAAATTCGAAGAATATTGTGGGTTCTGTATAAGTATAAGAAATACTTTCTGCCCCGTAGTTTAATGCTATCGCAAGAGCTTCCTGCGGAGTCCTTTCTTTCCCCGGGATAATCTCGGCGCGGAACTGGGATATTTCAGCATTCTGGCAGTGCAGGCAGTGAAGATTACATCCCACGGTAGCTATGGAGTAAGAAAGGCTTCCGGGCAGGAAATGGAACAATGGTTTTTTTTCGATAGGGTCCAGGTTTTCTGCTATCAGTTTCCCGTAATTCAAAGAGTAAAGAACCCCGTTTTTGTTCTCTCTTACCCCACATATCCCCCTTTTCCCTCCCCCTATTATGCATCCGTGGGGGCAGAGGTGGCACTTTACTCTGCTATCTTTTAGTTTTTCGTAGAAAAAAGCCTCCCGCATGTGGTAATATATTAACACATTTTTGGGTGTAATCTTGAAAAATTGGCAGACTCCTGATAATATTCACGGGAGATTTATTGCAGTAAAAGGAGGTATGTTATGGGTATAGAAGAAAGGGTAAAGAAAATAGTTGTGGACCAGCTCGGGGTAAGAGAAGACCAGGTTAAATTAGATGCTTCTTTCGTAGATGACCTGGGAGCAGATTCTTTGGATACCGTAGAACTGGTGATGGCATTGGAAGAGGAGTTTGACCTGGAAATCCCTGATGAGGATGCAGAGAATATAAGAACAGTGGGAGAAGCTGTTGAATATATTAAAGAGCATGTAGAAAAATGAAAAGAGTGGTTATTACAGGGCTGGGAGTGGTAAGTGCTCTGGGTAATGACCCGGAGGGTTTTTTTGCTGCTCTCTGTGAGGGTAAGAGCGGTGTAGGAAAATTAACTCTCTTTGACCCTTCCCCTTTCCCTACGCGAATCGCGGCTGAGGTAAGAGAGATTGATTTAAGCAAGCACCTTGCCCCGAAAGAAATCAGGAGGATGGACCGTTTTACACATTTTGCCATATATGCGGCAGAGGAAGCCCTGATTGAGGCAGGCCTGGATAAAGCAGCGGATGAACACAGGAACTGGGGAGTGATAATGGGAAGCGGGATAGGCGGGTTGATGACTATTGAAAATCAACATTCTATTCTGCTGGAGAAGGGGCCGGAGAGAGTTTCCCCCTTTCTCATTCCTATGCTGATTACAGATATTGCTCCTGCCCATATCTCTATCCGGCATAAACTGCAGGGAGCAAATTTCTCTGTTTCCACGGCCTGTGCCTCGTCCCTTCATGCTATGGGATTGGCTTTTCGTACCATTCAGAGGGGAGACGCGGAGGTGGTAATAAGTGGGGGGAGCGAGACAGCTATAACACCCCTGGGCCTGGCTGGATTCTGCAACATGAAAGCTCTTTCTACCAGAAACGATGCGCCGGAGAAAGCTTCCCGGCCTTTTGACCGCCAGAGAGATGGCTTTGTCATGGGTGAAGGAGCAGGAGTGCTTATCTTTGAAGAGATGGAGAGGGCAAAGAAGAGAGGAGCAAAAATTTATGCAGAGGTTATTGGTTTTGGGATGACATCCGATGCCTACCATATCACTGCGCCGGAACCCCGGGGAGAAGGGCAGTTTCTGAGTATGCAGAATGCCCTTAAAGATGCAAAAATTTCCCCCGAAGAAGTGGACTACATAAACGCTCACGGAACTTCCACGCCTTTAAATGACAAGGTAGAGACTCTCACCATAAAAAGGGTGTTTGGAGATTATGCCAGGAAGGTTCCCATTTCATCCACCAAGTCCATGATCGGGCATACCCTGGGAGCATCCGGGGCCATAGAGAGCGTGGCCTGCTGTCTTACCATATATAAAGGCATAATACATCCCACCATCAATTACGAGTATCCTGACCCAGAGTGTGACTTAGACTATGTACCTAACCAGGCCAGGGAAAAGAAAGTTGAGGTGGCGGTTACCAATGCTTTCGGGTTTGGTGGGCATAATGCTACCCTGGTCTTCAGAAAGTTTCAGGGATAAGGGAGGTAAGAATGGATTTTGAATTGAACGAAGAGCAGCAATTGATGCTGGAAGAGGTTAAAAAAGTTTGTAGTGAAAAGATTGCTCCTCAGGCAGAGCAGGTGGAGAAGGAAGGGAGGTTTCCCCGGGAGACACTTATGCTGCTGGCCAGTATGGATCTTTTTGGCCTGGTTATACCGGAGGAATACGGCGGCCTGGACATGGGATTTCTTACCTGGAGTGTTATAGCGGAAGAAATATCGAAAGCCTGTGCTACCACCGGATTGTCTTTTGGAGCAAATATTCTCTGTATTTATCCTATTATGGCATTTGGCAATGAGGAACAGAAGAAAAAGTATCTCACCCGCCTGGCAAAGGATTCCATAGGGGCTTTTGGCCTTACTGAACCGGGAGCTGGCTCTGATGCAGGTAGCGTCAAGACCCAGGCAGTGAAGAAAAATGGCAAATATTATTTAACGGGAAGAAAGATATTTATTACCAACGGGGGAGAGGCGGATGTATATGTCATTATTGCCAGCACTGACCCCTCCCGGGGAGCACGCGGGCTTTCCGCTTTTATAGTGGAGAAGGATGCTCCTGGTTTCACCATAGGGCAGCATTTCGATAAGATGGGTTTTAGAGGATTGCCCAATGTGGAGTTGGTCCTGGAGGATTGTGAAATCCCGGAAGAAAATCTTTTGCGGCGTGAAGGCGCTGGTTTTAAGGTGGCCATGGAGACCTTTGCAGCGGGAAGAATAGGCGTGGGGATAGGAGCGCTTGGTGTAGCCCAGAGAGCGCTGGAAGAGGCAGTAAAATATAGCCGCGAGAGAGTGCAATTTGAGAAGCCTATTTCTTCTTTCCAGGCTGTGCAGCATCTGTTGGCAGACATGGCTACCGAGATAGAAGCAGCCAGGTTGCTTCTCTATAAGGCGGCCTGGTTAAAGGACCAGGGTAAACCATTTGAGAAGGTGGCTTCCATGGGCAAGTATTATGCCTCCAGGGTAGCCATGGATTCCACGGTAAAGGCAGTGCAGATATTTGGCGGATACGGTTATACTACTGACTATCCGGTAGAAAGGCTGATGAGAGAAGCCAAGTTGTTTGAAATTATTGAAGGAACAAGCGAAATACAAAAGAATATAATTGCCTTAAAAGTATTGAAAGAGTACAAATGAATATTATTGTTTGCATAAAGCAGGTACCTGATACTGAACACTTGCACGAGGTTTCCATCAATCCGGAAAACAACACCCTGAATCGCACCGGGATACCTTCTATTATCAATCCCTTTGACAGCAATGCCGTTGAAGAAGCCTTGAGAATCAAGGAGAAATTGGGAGGCAAGGTAACGGTTATAACCATGGGCCCTCCCCAGGCGGAGAATGCCTTGAGGGAAACCCTGGCCATGGGGGCCGATGAGGCTATCCTGCTTAGTGATATCAAGCTTGCCGGTTCAGATACTCTGGCTACTTCTGTTGCTTTAACCAGGGCGATTGAGGTAATAGGTGATTATGACCTGATTCTCTTTGGCAAGCAGGCAATAGACGGAGATACCGCGCAGGTGGGACCGGAAGTCTCGGAACTTCTTGCTATACCCCTCATTACTTATGCCCGCAGGATTGAAATTCTGGACGGAAAAATAAAGGTGGAGCGAGTCCTGGAGGAAGGCTACGAAGTTTTAGAAGCTGGGCTTCCCTGTGCCGTTACTGTAACCAAAGAGATAAACGAGCCCCGCTTTGCTTCTATGAGGGGGATTTTGAAAGCCCGCAAGCAGGAAATCCTGCATTGGAATCTGGAAAAGCTGAGACTGAAGGAGGAGGAGGTTGGGCTAAAAGGTTCTCCCACCCAGGTTATCCGTATCTTCAGTCCTCCGCCGCGGCCCAGGGGAGAAATAATAGAAGGGGAGAATACAGAGGAGAAAGTAGCGGGATTGCTTGCGAAGTTAAAAAGCCATCGCATTATATAAGGTCCCGGTTCCCGGTGTTTTGTTTGGGTATTTTTTAGTTTTTCCGTGTACATCGTGATGATACTGATTTAGTACCAAAAGTGAGGGCTGTATTGTGCTGGAAAGTATGACCGGGTTTTCCGAGCATACTTTTAATACTCCCTATGGCTCATTCTGTGTTACTCTTACCTCGCTCAATCATCGCCACTTTGAGACGCGGCTTTACCTTCCGGAAGAATTGGCCAACATGGAATTTCCCATAAGGAAGATTATTGAAAAGAGGTTAAAGCGGGGATTGATAATTTTGCGCCTGGAGTGGGAGAAATCTTCCCAGGCCCTGGATATAAGTGTAAACTGGGAGATATTAAAGAGATACCTGGATATCCTGGGAGAGGTGGAGAATAAAAGCAACAAGCATTTTCCCGTCTCTGCGCAATTTATACTCTCCTTTCCCGGCATACTGAACACCAGGATTAAAGATTTCTCCTCGCGGAAAAAGATTATACTGCATGAAATAGAAACTGCATTAGGCGAGCTTAAGACCATGAGGGAGGAAGAAGGCAGAATTCTTTATAATGATATTTTCATCCGGTTTACCAGAATAAGAAATATCCTTAAAGAGATTGAAAAAGAGAATAAGAAAAGAGAGAAAGAATTTCTTGCCCTGGGAGAAGAGTCTATCCCGGACGTAAATGAAGAGATAACCCGTTTCAAATCCCATCTCATAGCTATCTTTCGTGAATTGAAAAAGAAGTCTTCCTCCGGGTTAAAAATGGATTTTCTTACCCAGGAGATGTTAAGGGAAGCTAATGCAATATCAGCCAAGATTCAGGAGGCAAAGTTCTCTCATAGAATGGTGCATATAAAAATGGAGATTAACAGCATAAGGGAACAGTTAAGAAATGTCGTTTGAATTCGTGCCCATAGGGAAAGGTAATTTTGTTAGCCAGGATAGGATTGTGGGCATAGTAAGATACAATTCCAAGCCCATCCAGAAAATGGTGCGAGACCTGAAAAAGAGCGGGAAAATAATAGACGCTACAGGAGGAGAGAGGACCCGCTCGCTGGTAATCACCCCTTCCTATCTTTTCCTTTCTCCTCTTCTTCCCGAGGAACTGCAGAAAATTATGGAGAAAATGAGTGAGTAAGGGATTTCTTGTGGTCATCTCTTCTCCTTCCGGGGGCGGGAAAACCACACTAAAAGAAGAAATCTTTAAGTACGAGAGGGATATTTGCTACTCGGTATCTTACACCACCCGCCTGCCTCGGCAGGAAGAAGTGCAGGGTAAAGACTACTACTTTGTCTCCCGGGAAGAATTCCTGCAGCTGGTCAAAGAAAAAAAATTTGTAGAATGGGCAGAGGTGCATGGCAACTTTTACGGAACGCCCAGGGATTTCATTGAAGAGAACATTAATAAAGGGAGAATAATTCTTCTGGATATTGATGTGCAGGGCGCCAGGAAAATCAAGGAATGTGGCCTATCTGCAGTATTTATATTTCTTGTACCGCCTTCCTGGGAGGAGCTGGAGCGAAGATTAATGAAGAGGAAGACAGAAAACGAGCTGGAAATCAAAAAGAGGCTGGAGCGGGCTAAAGAGGAATTAAAGTTTTACCGGGATTACGATTACCTGGTGGTAAACAGGTTGATTGCAGAGGCTATCCAGGATATCCGGTGTATAATTAGGGCAGAGAAATGCCGCCGGTCAAGAAATGAAAAATGGATAAAACAACTTATATCGGGATTATCTTAAACACTTCCAAGAAAGAAACGGTAGGAAGTATTCGTGCTATAGTAAATTTGCTGGAGAGCAATAATTTTAGCCCTGTTCTGCTCCAGGAGGAAGCACAAAACTGCCACTTATCTCGGTTAGGCCTGGAAAGGGAAAAGTTCCTCCGTGAAATTTCCTATCTTATTACCCTGGGAGGAGATGGCACGCTATTAAGGGGAGCGCGCCTGGTGGGAGACAGAAATATCCCTATACTGGGAGTAAATATGGGAAGAATGGGGTTCCTTACCCAGATTAACATGGAAGATTTTCCCGGCTTGATATCCTGCCTGAAAGAGAAAAGATTTTCCCTGGAAAAAAGAAGAGGATTAATCACAGAAGTGGAGAGGGAAAGCTTTTTTGCCCTGAATGATAGTGTTGTGCTCAGGAAGAATCCTTTCAGAATAATTGAATTAAAGGTTTCCATTAACGGGGAATACCTTACCACATTTTCCGCGGATGGGTTGATTATTTCCACTCCTACTGGCTCCACCGGTCACTCGCTCTCTGCCGGAGGGCCTATCCTGCACCCGGAGGTGGAAGGGATGATAATAATTCCCGTATGCCCCCATACTCTTTCTCATCGCCCCTTACTTGTCCCCTCTTCTTCCCGGGTAGAAATATCCTGTTTAAGCCCGGGCGGAGTGTCAGTGGTGTGCGATGGCCAGGTGGGCAGTGATGCAGGAGCCAATGTGCCCATTAAAGTCATGAGTGCTCCTTTTGATACTTTGCTTCTGCGTTTTACCAGGTTAAATTTTTACCATCTTTTGCGGGAAAAACTTAGCTGGAAAGGACATTCGGGAAAAGAATGAAAAAAGAGCTGGTGAGATTTGGCGTCTCGCTGCCGGAAGGCTTGAGGACTAAGTTTGACAGGTATATAAAGAAAAAAGGCTATACAAATCGTTCCAAGGCAATCGCTGACCTGATAAGGCAATCCCTGGTGCAGGAGGAATGGGAGGAAGGCGAAGAGGTTATTGGAGGAGTTCTGCTCGTTTATAACCATCACAAGAGAGAACTTGTAGAAGAGTTAATGGAAATAGAACATCACCATATTTCACACATAATTTCCACCCAGCATATCCACCTTGACCACGATAACTGCTTGGAATTGACTGTAATCAGAGGGAAAGCAAGGGAAGTGGAAAAAATAGTGGGAGAACTGGGAGCATTAAAGGGAGTAAAGTTCTGTGATTTATTGAAAGCTTCCCTGGGCAGGAAACTGGAGTAAGCTTAAGAAAGGGCTATCTTGCAAGAAGTTCCAGGAGGTATCTGCGCACCAGGTCAAGAGCAGCCTGAGACGACTTTATCTTTATAGAAATTCTTTCTCCCAGGAAACGGTGCTCTTCCGTCCAGCAGTGGCCCTCTTCACTTAGTGCTGTGTATACCAATCCCACCGGTTTCTCCCGCGTCCCGCCCGAAGGGCCTGCTATCCCGGTAACTGCCACGCCCAGGTCTGTCGCCATTTTCTCTCTTATTCGGACTGCCATTTCCCTGGCGGTTTCTTTGCTTACTGCCCCGTATTTATCCAAAATTTCAGGAGCTACTCCCAGATTTTCTATTTTACTTTTATTGGAGTAGACAATCATTCCCCCTATGAAGTACTGTGAACTGCCCGGGACATTTGTCAGGCGGTGAGAAATTAGCCCGCCTGTGCATGATTCTGCCGTGCTTATGCTTTTCTTTTTGAGGGTAAGTAGCATACCCACTACTTTTTCCATGTCAGTGGTATCAGCGGCATAGATATTGTCTCCTATTGTATCCTTAATTCTTCTTTCCACCTTCTCCAGTATTTCTTCTGCCTGGCGGGGGCTTCCTCCCTTTGCTTTTATCCTGATTTCTACGCCGTAAGGATTTACTGTGATACCCAGGCGGGGATTTTCTTTTTCCAGGAAGAGTCTAATTTTCTCGTTGACTGCGGATTCGGATAACCCCCAGCATTTCAAGATTCTTTTTCTGATTATTACGTTTTTCTCCCGCGCCAGAGAATTTTGTATTCTTCCCCACATGTCCCGCATTTCTTCCGGCACCCCGGGCAAAGCAAATATCTGGCGCCCTTCGTATTCCAGGTAAAAACCGGGAGCAGCTCCTATATAGTTCATTACAGGAATTGCTCCCTCCGGGATCTTGGCCATTCTCTCGTGCACGGGAAGAAACCTCTTCCCCCACTTTTCGTAGCGGGATTTTATCTCTTTAAGCAGCTTTTTTTCTAAGACGAGTGGCTTATCAACAGAGGCGGAAATTGCCTCCCGGGTAATATCATCTTCCGTAGTTCCCAGTCCCCCGGTTACAAAAATTTGCGAGTAATGGGAGAGAGAATCTTTGAGAATGCGGGTAAGGTGTTCTCTTTCGTCGCCCACGATTATCTGGGCTGCAACATCTATCCCTTCTTCCTGTAGTTTCTGGGTAAGGAAGAGAAAATTCCTGTTAATTACATCTCCGGAAAGCAGCTCCGAGCCAATATTTATTATTACTGCACTCATTGAGCCGGCGGAGAGAGTCGAACTCTCAACCCCCTCATTACGAATGAGGCGCTCTACCATTGAGCTACACCGGCAGTAATTAATATTCTACCAGAATCACTAGCGGGTAGGTAGTAGTTGGTAGTGAGTAGC
>JALUVB010000056.1 GCA_027021085.1 bacterium | reverse complement strand
GGCACCTATGCAGAAAGTAGAAAAATATTCCCCCTTTTAGTAAACTGGAAAGGATGAATAGAAAAGAAGTTATTCTTTTTTTGCTTATAGCTCTCTTTTATTTCCTCTCCGTAAATTCTCTCTTTTATACGGGAGGAGATAATGCTCACTACCTTATCCTGGCAAAGAGCCTCTCAGAGGGTAAGGGATACTCTGATATAAATATTCCCTCGCATCCTGCCGAGACTTCCTATCCTCCTGTTTTTCCCTTGCTGCTTTCTCCCCTGGTAAAGTTCTTTGGCTTCTCGCCTTTTCCTCCCAAGATTCTCATCATCCTTCTTGCCCTGAGTGCATTCTGGATTTTAAAAAAGATTTCCCCCCCGGATTCTTTCTATGCCCGTTGGCTTCCCTATCTGGTAATATTAAATCCCCTCATCATGGGATATTCCGGGGTGATACTTAGTGAAATACCCTATCTGTTCTTCTCGCTCTTATCTATCTACTGGATAAAGAGAGACAACTGGAATATAGCTGTTCTCTTTCTGGTCCTGGCGCTTTTTACCCGCTTGATAGGTATTTCCCTGCTCACTGCTTTTATAATATACGGAGTGCGGAAAAAGAAGCTCTCTTTCCTGCATTGGATAATCCCGCTTTCCCTTTTACTACTCTGGATGCTAAGAGGACACTGGGTGGGAACGGAAGGAGGGTACATGGGCAACCTATTTCTGGTTAATCCTTATAACCCCGGGGAAGGGTACCTGGGATTAAAAAGTCTCGCCGGGAGAATTCTCTTAAATACAGGTGCCTATGCTTTAAGGGATATTCCTGCCACCTTCTATCCCTCCCTCTTTTCCGACATCTCCTTAGAATATTTCCGGAAGATTTACCTGCTTCTTATGGGTATAGGCCTTACTATTACTGTTTTTACTTTCCGGGGGTGGTGGAAGGTATTCAGGGAAAAACAGGACATAATCTCGTTTTATGTGCCTGTTTATTTTGCCATTCTTTTTCTCTGGCCCTGGAAGGGCTCCCGCTTCCTGGTCCCGATAATCCCGTTCCTGGTGTATTACCTTTACATAGGGATAAAAAATTTAGCCGGGAAGAAAATACTGCTTTCTTTCCTGTTATTCACTTTTGCCTTTTATCTAATCCAGGATATTAAATTAGTGCAGGAAAGGAGAAAAGCCGTGTATGCTCCGGAGTGGGCAAGTTATTTCCGGGCCGGCGTGTGGATAAAGGAAAATACTCCTTCCGGAGTTATTACCTCCACGCGCAATCCTTTTCTCTTCTACCTCTTTTCGGAAAGGGAAGGTATAGGTATTCCCCTGAAGAACCCCGCAGAAATCAGGAAAGAATTCCAAAAAACAGGAGTTGATTATATAATTGTCCCTCCTACCCTGGAAGGGGTGAAAAAGAACCAGGATGTGTTGAAAAACTTTCTCTATCCTTTTTTAGAGAGGTACCGGAATGAGCTGGAAAAAGTTCGTGCCCTGGGCACACCCCCTGCTTATATCTACCGCATAAAACAAAATAACTCTCCCTGAAAGTTTGACAATTGCTCTTCTCTCTGCTTAAATTAAGCGGTAAGCATTAAAAAAAGCGGGGTGTAGCTCAGCCTGGTGAGAGCGCTGCGTTCGGGACGCAGAGGTCGCTGGTTCGAATCCAGTCACCCCGACCAGTTTGCAGACTTTAAACTGTAGACTGGGAAAGGGAAGATACAGAAGGCAAAACCAGGCGGGGTAATAGGCGCCCCGACATACGTCGGGACCGATGGACATCGGTGATAACTCGCAACTCACAACTCTTGGACTATAGCCCATAGACTGGGAGATAGTGAACAGGGAATTGGTATCCTGTATTCATAAGATAACGGATAATATTCTATAAAATATACCTCCCAAGAGTATGGCGGTAACAAAATTCGCCAGCGATATCATAACAGCTGATTTCCATCCGAACTCTTTAGCCAGGATGGTAATGGTCGATATGCATGGGATATAAAGCATCCCGATAAGTGCAAGAACTATAAACTGAACCGGAGTCAAAACGGCGGAGAGATTTGTGCCGTAGAGCGCTGTCAATAAAAGTAGTATATACTCCTTTCGCACTGTGCCAAATATCAGGAGAATTCCTGTAATTGCCGGTAGTCCGAGCCAGGTAACAGTAAGTGGATACATAAAGTTGCTAATTGGGGTCAGGATTCCAGAGGCATACAAGCCCTGGACAATAGCACTTCCGATTATATAAATCGGGAAAACTATGTATATTATCGATTTAGTCCGTATCCAGGTCTGCCTGGCAACAACCTGGAGGGAAGGCACTCGGAACGAGTGCATTTCCATGATTAAGCCTGTGGTTTCTCCTGGAAGCGCTTTAAAAGCAAGCCTTCCCACGGCAAATATGACCAGGATATCGATTAGATAGAGTATCAGTGCCCATTTGATACTCACAAATACCGCAACCAGGCCGAGAATAACGATTGTTCTGGCTGAACAGGGAGCAAAGGTAATAGCAAGTGCCGCGAGCAATCTCTCCCGCCGCGTTTCCAGGATACGGGTGGTATAAATAGCCGGAACGTTGCATCCATAGCCAAGAATAAGGGGGATAAGGGCCTTCCCGTGTAAGCCTATTTTGTGCATGAGACTGTCCATCATGAATGCAATCCGGGTGAGTATCCCGGAATCTTCTATTATGGCAAGCATCATGTAAAAGGGAATGACGAAAGGTATCACCAGCGTAACCCCGGCCACAATTCCTCCAAAAGCTCCGTTCCACAAAATCGCCATAAACGTTCCGCTGACTTTGGGATCCACCGGCTGGAAAAAACCGAATATTTGTGAAAGTATGTCCGAGAGAAAATTCCCGATGATAAATGTCCACAGGAGTAATCCGCCTATAACCAGAACGGATATGACATGCCCGAACACTTTGTGCATGACTATCTGATCCATCCTCTCCGAGATCGAGGCTTTCATCCTTGTCTGTTTTTGCACCCTGTCCACAATCCTGTTTGCCACGAAATATCTCTCAGAGTTTATTACCGAGAAGCATGGCTCTTGATGTATGCTCTCTATCTCTTCCGCAAGAGTTTCGGATAAAGCGACTGCGGCTTCGGAGTGGGGGGTGAGCATTTTTTTAATCTCGGAATCTCCCTCAAGAAGTTTAATAGCCATCCATCGGGGCGGATTACCAGGGCTGAGTTGGTTTGATTCCATGAATCTGGATAGTTTTTCTATTCTTTCTTCCACTTCGGCGCCGTACTTGATAGTGGTTTTTTCGACAGCATGTTTATTTCGGGCAACCTCAACAGCTGCTTCCATTAACTCATGCAGTCCCTCTCCTCTCACTGCCACTGTGGATACGACAGGGACACCTAAAATGGCCTGCAGTTTTTCTGAGTTTATAATTATCCCCCTTTTTTTGGCCATATCTATCTGGTTTATGCAGACAACCAGTGGGACTTCCATCTCCTTTAGCTGCAGGGTAAAGTAAAGGTTTCTCTCCAGGACAGAAGCGTCGACGACATTTATTACAACATCCGGTTTCTCAAGGGCAATGTAGTCTCTAGACACCAATTCTTCCAGGGAATATGTAGAAAACGAATAAATCCCCGGTAAATCAATTATATCTATCCGGTAATCCTCAAAATGGAGCCTTCCACTCGCCATTTCTACCGTTTTACCGGGCCAATTACCTATTATCTGGCTGGAGCCCGTGAGCTGATTGAATATTACACTTTTGCCAACATTAGCATTTCCCGCCAGAGCAATGGTTATGCTTTTACCGTCTTTTCCCGCTGTTTGTATGTTTTCAGAGGGTGGGGAACAATGATTCAGAAATTTAACCATGCTCAGCCTCCGATTCATTATGGATAGGTTCAATAAAAACATTTGCAGCTATTGAACGTCCGAGGGCAAGGTTTGAACCTCGGACCGAAATTTCTACCGGACCTCTCAGGGGGGCAACTTTTATTATCTTTATTGTGGCATTCGGAGTGATTCCCATGTCCAGGAGCCTTCTGAGCATTTTGTGTCCTCCCCTTATAAAGGCCACTCTTCCCGTCTCTCCCTTTCTCAGGTTGGCCAATGAATGGGAATTTTGTCCCCGACTACCTATTTCACCCATGTTTTTATTTCGTTTTTTCAGGCATTCTTCACAACTTGAAAATTGCAAATCACCTACAGGGACAGGTGCGTAATCTTCAGGACACCTGCCAGAATGAGAGAGCGCTCTTTCTGTTTCCTTTTTATCATCATGGCAGCAGGCAGCTTTAGCCTGTAGTTTTTTTATGAAGTGGTGTACAATTTTTTGCATCGTCTTAACCCTATCCTTTCATATCTGAACATATATTCATGTTTAATGAAAAAAATAATAAACCTACAGTTATTTCTCCCCCACATGCCTCAGACACTCTTCAAATAGATTTCCTATATGTTTATCATCTAATGAATAATACACAATCTTTCCCTCCTTTCGATACTTGACCAGGTTAAGGTTACGAAGAATCCTTAATTGATGAGAGACCGCCGACTGGCTTATATTCAGAATTGCAGCCAGGTCACAAACACACAGCTCTTTTTTATAAAGGGCAAAAATTATTTTAGAGCGTGTAAGGTCAGCAAGGGCTTTAAAAGTTTGAGCCACCTTGACAAATACTCCGTCCGGTTTCATCTCCTTTTGAACAGCCTTTACATTTTTCTCGTTGATATAAAATATTTCACAAACTGCACTCTTTTTTTTCATCGGTTTTTTCATTTGACCGCTCTA
>JALUVB010000055.1 GCA_027021085.1 bacterium | reverse complement strand
GTTTGAGTTTGGTAAGAAGGGGAACTAAGAACCGAGGCAAAAGGGAGTGAAACATGAAGCTGGTAGATATCTTTGATTATAAAAAAGTAATGGAATCTTCCGAACTGGTAAACGGCTTGCAGGTAAAAGCACCCGGCGCCAGGGAGTTGAGTGCCAGGGAGATAAAGATATTAGAAGAGGCAGGAAATACTTCCACTGACTGGAGCAAGGTAAAAATAACCGGAGAATTACTGCCGGATAGAATAAAAAACTCCGTGTTCATAGGGGAGGTTACAATTGGCAGCCTGGATGGCGAGGTCAACATAGAAGGTGCTCCGTTCCCCTGCGGCATTTACGACTCGGTAATCTCGCACTCTGTTCTGTTAGGTGAATCTCTCTTGTGCAGGGTTAGACTTCTTCACAACTACATGGTGAAAAAAGGTGCTGTTCTTTTTGATACAGGGATAGTTTCCTTTACTCCTAAAAGTTCCCTGGGTAATGGCCTGGAGTTATCCCTGGCCATAGAGACGGGGGGAAGAGAGGTCAAAACTTTTGCGGAGATAACCGTAGATATTGCTGAACAGCTTGCTACCCGGAGAAAAGATGCTGAATTGCTTCGTGAGTACGAGGAATTTATCCAGGGTTACTTGAACTTGGTTGCAAAAGAGAAGGGAGTCCTGGGCGAATATTCCCGGATAATTTCCACCCCTACCGTCAAAAATATTTTCCTTGGCCCCTTTGCTCTGATTAAAGGGGCTGCCAAGGTGGAAGATTCCACTATCCTGAGCAACCGGGAAGAAAAAGTAGAGATAAAAGAGGGAGCAATCGTGGAACACTCCATAATTCAATGGGGGAGCGAGGTAACCAGCATGAGTATTGTAAGTGAATCCGTGCTTACAGAGCATTCCCATGTGGAAAGGCATGGCAAAGTTACCCAGTCGCTCCTGGGGCCCAACACGGGCGTGGCAGAAGGAGAGGTTACCGCCTCCCTGGTGGGACCTTTTGTGGGCTTTCACCATCAATCACTGCTCATTGCCGCTCTCTGGCCCGAGGGTAAAGGAAACGTGGGATACGGGGCAAATGTAGGCTCAAACCACACTTCCAAGGCTCCCGACCAGGAAATATGGTGTGGAGAGGGAACATTCTTCGGCCTGGGTACAAACATCAAGTTCCCGGCAAACTTTACAAAAGCTCCTTATTCCATCATTGCTACCGGAGTTACCACCCTGCCCCAAAAAGTGGAATTCCCCTTTTCGTTGATAAATTCGCCTGCCGTGAGCCTGCCGGGTGTTTCCCCTGCCTTTAACGAGATAATTCCTGGCTGGGTGCTCTCTGATAACCTGTTTACCATTCGGAGAAACGAAGGAAAATACCGAAAAAGAAATAAGGCAAAGCGCTCTGAGTTTAACTTCGAAGTATTAAGGCCGGACATAGTGGATTTGATGATAGAGGCACGCAAAAGATTGAAAAACATAGCCCAGGTAAAGGATTTTTACCTGGGAAAGGACTTGCCTGGTCTGGGGAAAAATTATCTCTTTGAAAAAAACCGCAAGAAAGCAGTGGATATTTACACCTTCTTCATCCGCTACTATGCATTGTGCGGGTTAAAGAAAAAACTGGAGGAAAGCAGGGAGTGGGAAAACATCCTGGGAGAAGAATCCCCGGATACTCGCTGGGAGCATGAGCGTAAAATAATCCGGGAGGAATTCCCCGGGAAAAGCTTAAAAGAGCTCCTGCAGGTGCTGGCCGAAATGCAGGAAAAGATTGCCGAAATGGTGGAAGAATCCAAAAGGAAAGACGATATAAGAGGGAAAAAGGTAATTGAGGATTACGACTCTGCCCATACCTGTGCCGAAGATGATTCCTTTGTTAAGGAAACCTGGCAGGAAACCCGCAAAATTTTGCAGGAGATAGAAGGCCTACTCGCCCGCTGTTAAAAAAGCAATAGTTACCACGCATCCTTTGTCCAGGGAAAAACTTAGAGAGCAGGGGAGAGTGAGGTTCCTGATGCGGAGCGAGGGTTCTCTTTCTCTCCAGTAGATTGCTATATCCCGGAAATGGGTGGACTTTTGCATTTCCTCCGGCAGAGCTTTCCATACAGCTTCTTTAAAAGAAAACCCCAGCGCATAGTAAAGCAGGGTATTTTTCTCAGGCATTGCTTCCCTCTCTTTCCGGCTGAAAATCCTTTCCAGGAATCTTTCCCCGAACCGATTGAGAGCTTTCTTTATCCTCTCAATCTCCAGGATATCAATCCCCAGCCCTAAGTCTTCCATACGCGATTTTATCATAAAGACTGTAGCCCCACTATACTATAGACTTTAGACCGTAGACTTTAGACTATAGACTGGGGAGATAGTGAACAGTAAACAGTAAGCAGTGAACAGTTAATGGTAACTCGGTATCCTGGTTCCCTGGTAATCCTGGTTTCTCGATTTCGCAAGAATGGCAAGAAACCAGTCCGCATGTCATGCCCGCCTGCTTTCCCCCGACATCCGTCGGGAGAACGGGCAGGCCTGCGAAAGCAGGCATCCAGGATTTTAGACCTTAGACCGTAGACTTTAGACGTTAGACTGGGAGATAGTGAATAGTAACGGGTAGTGAGTAGATAGTAGTGAGGGGAAGGGGGAGTCAGGATGCAAGATACCTACCCTGCCCTGCCCCGTGTCCTCCGCAGGCGGGGGATTTTGTAAAGGGCTCATTTAATCTCTATGGATTTAAGAGCCTTACGTAAGGATGGTGCGTATTTCTGAAAATCCTTTATTGAGGTAACAAATGAGACCTCAACAAGCCTATCATTCTTTTTGATAAACAGCTTGATAACTTTATTCCCTAAATCCGGGTACTCGATGACGGCTTCAATGGCTTTATATCCGCTTATCTCCAGGGGAGCCTTTGAAACTACCTTGCCGCCGAAATCTTTACTTAATTCTTCCACGTATGCATAGAAATCCTTGCCTTCCAATGCTTCATCTATCACAGTGCCCGTATAATTCCCCTTGAAGCACAGGCGTGGATTGCGCTTATCCCTTATCCAGCCCTGGGGCACCGGCATAGATAGACCTATTTCAGGGGCTTCTATCTTTGCCTTGCTCTGCCTGCTTACACCTTCGCAGCCAACCACAATCAGAACTAACAGAATCACCAGTATCCCTGACATAAACTTCATAATTCCCTCCTTCATGCGTTTCCCTCTTATTCTAATCACATCCAGGCGTACCGATTTCCCTGGATGCGGGGCATAGCAAAATGCAGGTAGGCGGGGGGATTTGTTAGGCGCTCTTCCGGTGTATTATATGTAGTCATGAAATTAACTCTCTGTTTCAATTATAGGTGAAAAAAAGATGGAGGGCAAATGCGGGAAGATGCAGCATCCATAATGCAGGCGATCGTAACCGCAATTGCCCCGTCTCCCGGTTGTTTACCTCTACCTCATAGGATAAAATAAAACGTGAATATAAAGAGGCCCTTTGAGTTTTCTTTTCCCTTTTCGGAAAAGGCGAGGGTATGGGATGGAGCAGAGGTAGTATCAGAGGGAAAGGCTGTTTGTTCTTCCTGTGACAGGGTGGTGCCGCTCTGGGAGGTTTTTGACGGTGAGTACACCTACCTTATAAAGGAATGCGGGCAGGAGGATTTAATCTGGAAGACACTTTTGCATAAGGGGAGATGGTTCCCCGCCCCTGGCAAGATTGAGAATGCCCCTTTTTACAATATTGATATCGGGGAGTCTTTTGACGGCTCTCTGGACAAAGTTAAGGGGCTGGAAAAGGTAACCACCTTTGTATTGCGCATTACCAACCAGTGCAATACCCGTTGCAGGGTTTGCCTGGACAGGGAGAATGAATGGGGCGGGGAAGTGAGGATGGAGGATTTAGAATCCTCGCCTCTTTTTTATAAGCGCCAGATTGCTCTTAGTGGGGGAGAACCCACCACGCGAGGCGACCTGCCCGAAATGATTCATCTCCTCAAAAGAAAGAAAAACTGGGTAAGTATCTGCAGCAATGGCTTGAAGCTGAAAGATATGGGTTACCTGAGAAGACTCAGGGATAACGGGCTGGATAGCGTATTACTCTCCTTCAACGGCTTCAGGGAATACCCGTACGAAAAGATGGGGGGCGGAAAAGAAGAGCTTTCTCTCAAAATGAAAGCCCTGGAAAACCTGGGAAAACTAAATATTTCTACGATTCTGCAGGTTACCCTCTCAGAGGGAATAAACCGGGAGGATATTCCTTCCCTGGTAAAGTTTTCCCTGGAGGAAGATTTCATAAAGGGGGTCTGGTTTAAATCAATTTTCCTCCCGGGGATTGTACCTGGCACGGATTTCTCCCCCCATCACCTGGTTTCCCTGGAAACCATGAGAAGGGATGTTGCAGGTGCTCTCTCTCTCCCGGAAAATTACTTTGACCTTCTCTACCAGGCCAAGGAAAAGATTCTTGCCGGCTTGATGAGGCTGTTTCCCCGTGTACCGGTGAGTCAACCCCAGGCCAACCAGGTAATTCTCTGCAATAGGGGAGGAGCAAGCATTCCCCTGCTTAATGAGAAGGAATTGCGCTCCCTCCTCAAGGGTGAAGTAAAATTCTCTTATTTTCGCTGGTTCCTGCCGATACTAAAATCCGGTCTTTCTCCCCTGAAGCTGGAAAAAGAAATACTAAAAAAAGGGGTAAGAATTAACATAGGACGCAGCAGGGGCCCCCGCGATATTGACCTCAGCCGTCCTATATGCTATCTTTATTTAGTTAGTAGGCCCGGGAAAGGCTGGGTGATTTCCACGGGTTTGCTGCATATAACTCCCCAGGACTAAAGGAGGTAAGTATGCGGATGAATAGGGGTTTTTTGTTGGTGTTTCTTTCTTTTTTTCTTGTCTCTTTCTCTTTGATAGGAGCAGAACCGGATAAGCTGGTTTCCTCCCTCCAGGAAAAGGGGAATTCTATTCAGTCATACCGGGCAGATTTTATCAGTGAAGGCACGGTAGAAGGCTCCATACTAAAAGTGAACGGTAACATTATGTTCCGCGAAGGCAGGGGACTCAAGTTAACCGGGGATATTGACTGGGGGAAAAGAGGGAAGAGCAGGCAGACCATCCTGGTAACACCGGCTGAGTTTGTCATTTACAATTCACTGCTTAAGAAGGGCACCCGTATAGACCTGGAAAAAATTAAGGCAAAAATGGGTAAAAGCTTTGATAGCATAAATCCCATGGTAAGGTTTGACCTGAGGAACCCTTTTGTGCTTCTGGGTATAGACCGCAAGTCTTTGAAACTGGAAGGAGAGGGAGAGATAGACGGCCGGAAGGCCTACATTTTCTCGGCTGTTTTCCGCTCTAACCCGGCGCTGGGAATGAAGTCAAAACCTTATTCCGGCAGGCTCTGGGTGGACAAGGCAAGCGGCATTCTTCTCAAGATGGCTGTCCTGGAAAAGGGGAAAGAAATTTACAGGATAACCTATTCCAATATCAAAACTAATATTAATATCCCCGACAAAGAATTTACTTTCACTCCTCCCGCGGGAGCTAAAATAGTGGATATCACGAAAACCTGGCTCAGAAGATAATTTGTGGGAAAAAAGCACTTCCTGGTTCTTCTCTTAATTATTTGTCTCGGGGTAATTTTACGCTTATACCAGTTAGGCGGGAGAGACTTCTGGTACGATGAAGCCTGGAAGCTGATTTCCTCGCGGGACCTCTATACCTCTTATCTTGACCATCGGCCTTTATTCAACTTCCTCTTGCACTTCTGGCAGAAAATATCCCCTCAGAATGAATTTTCCCTGAGGCTTCTCCCGGCGCTTTTCAGCATACTTACTATTCCCGTTTTTTTCCTGCTCTCCCGTGAGCTCATGCCTCCTGCCCCTTCTCTCTGGGCGACATTTCTCTTGAGCGTTTCTCCTCTCCAGGTGTGGTATGCCCAGGAACTGCGGGCCTATTCCCTGATTGCGTTCCTGGTGGTGCTTACTGTCTACCTCTTCCTAAAGGCAATAAAAGAAGGGAGGAAATTCTGGGTAGCATTTACCATATCTTCCATCCTTACCTTTTACACTTCTTACATTACGCTTTTCCTTTTAATCCCGGAAGCAGTTTACCTCTACTATTACCATCCCCGGGAGTCCCGGAAATGGCTGCTGGCCACGCTGATTTCCATTTTTTTCTTTTCTCTGCGCTACTATTCTTTTTTGTACCAATTCGTATTTTTTACCCAGTCTTTCTGGACGGTTCCTCCCACGGCAAAAGATTTTTTCATTTCACTGGAAAATTTTAACCTGGGTTACAATGCCACTCCCTTTGCCTTTCATTTCTCGCTTCTTCTCTCTTTACCCCTGATAGTTTTCGCTTTCAAATACAAACCCCGGGAGAAGAGGGATTTCGCGCTTATATTCTTCCTTTTTCCCTATTCCTTTGCTTTTCTCTTTTCTTTTCTCCTGCCTGTATTCATCACCCGCCAGCTTTTTGCCTTTTCCGCTCTCTACCTGCTTTTTCTTTCCCTGGGCCTCCCCCTCTTCCTGAAGAAAAAGCTCTTTTTTGCCCTCTATATGATTTTCTGGGTATCCCTTGCCTCCGTTTCGCTTTTTTGCCATTACTCCGATATCATGCCTTCTCCCTTGCCTTACCATTCCGGCACCTACCCCAAGAAACCTTTCAAACCCCTGGCAGAGTTCTTGCGCAGGAACTTTAAGAAAGGCGACCTGATAGCCCATACAAACCCGGGCACCGTGACCCCTCTCCTCTACTACCTGGGGCCAGGGGAATATTCCCAGCGCTACTTCATAATCCCCTCCTACCAGGATGAATACTGGCGGAGAAACATCCTGGAGTGGAAAGTGCCGGAAAATCTCAGCATCCCGGTGATTCCTCCCGTGGATCTCTCCCGCAAGGAAAATCTTCCCTATAAACGTGTCTGGCTAGTTTCTTCCGACTGGGCAAGAGATTGGAATATTGACTTGCATTCCCGCAGGGTAAGAGAGTGGCTGGGAAACAGGTATCGCCTGGTGGAGGAGAAATGGCTGGATGGTGTATCAGTGAGCCTCTTTGTAAAGAAAAGACAGTAACCCTCTTACCTGTCTTTCCACCCCTTGACAGTGGCTATCTTTTTGTGTCATTATGTAATGGAGGTGTTTGGATGGCGATTTCCCGCGGGGGGAAAGGGGTCTCTCGCTTTAGAATCAGGGCCCCGGTAAAGTTTAAAAGAGTTTACAGAGTAGGGGGAGAGTCAGCACTGCAGGACGGAGTAACCAGGGAAGTGGGCCTAAGCGACATGATACTGGAGACAAAGGAAGAGCTGCCGATAGGAGCCAGGGTGTACATGGAGTTTAAGCTTCCCGATGGCCACATGGTAAAGACCGAAGGCATGGTTGTTCAATGCGTACCGACCGACAAAGACTTCTGCGAAATCCAGGTAAATTTCGTAGGACTTTCTGCAAAAGACAGGATAGCCATTGACATGGTGGGGTACCGCGCCTGGATTCAGCAGGAAGAGCGTTCTCCCTATATGCGAACTATGCGCACTCCTTATCAGGGGGGGAGAAGCGAGAAAGAAAAGGAAGAATAGCGCAAAATTTTACCTGCTTGTTTCCCCGGAAATGGAAGAAAAGGATTCTTTTGTTTTTGGCAGGGGGTGAAAATTGGGTCTTATTAAATAAACCTCAAGTTTTAATATTTTTATTTAAACGTAAGTACTGTATAAGCAAAAGGAGTGTAATAATGAAAAGGATGTCAAAGGGAGTCAACGGGCATTTAGTATTTGGAGTGGGCATAGCGGTTATGTTAGCCTCTCTCTTTTTCTTGCCCCAGCCGGCCTCCGCCGGCGATGTAGCCGGTGTAACCGGAAAGACGATAATTGTGCAGCCTGCCGGGAGAGTCAGCTGGGCAGATATGTTGAAGTACGAGGCACTTGCGCCTAAAATTTCCCGGCCCAGGCGGGTTATCCCGTTTATGCCGGCACCGGGAGGAAAGGAGATAGGCTCTCCCGGGGCAAAACCAGGGAGTTTAACCCCGCAACCTGTTTCTCCTCCCGGGGTGTCTTTCTCTTCCCAGGCTCCTGCTTTGCTCTCCAATTTTGAAGCCTTGCCGGATAATAATACTGCCATTCCTCCTGACACCATGGGGGCAGTAGGTCCCAACCACCTGATGACCATGTTAAACAGCGAGGTGCGCATCCAGAATAAGGATGGTTCGGGGGGCCGCAGAGTTTCCCTGGATACCTTCTGGACTTCCGGGACCGGCCTGACCGGTGACCCCTTTGACCCCAAGGTGATTTTCGATTCACTGAGCAATCGCTGGATTGCTACCTGCGATGCAGATCCTGGATTAGCCAGTTCCCAGGTGTTTTTTGCTATAAGCGATTCAGATGACCCCACCGGAACATGGACTTTTTACTCCTTTACAGCGGATGAGACAGGTACTGACTGGGCAGATTACCCGGGATTTGGGGTTAACAATAACTGGATTGCCATTACCAACAACATGTTTACGGTAAGTGGTGGTTCCTTTTCCGGGGCAAAGATGTGGGTGATTAAAAAATCCACCGCTTTAACGGGAGGTCCCCTCACAGTTACTGTTTTTCCAACCGGATTTGATAATGGGGGAGGCTATACTGGTTTTACCCTTAAACCTGCGTTAACCTTTGATGCTGCACAGTCAAAGCTTTATATTGTGGATAATAGTGGATATTATGATAATAGTGGAACCTACTTACTCCGGCTTTCGGAGGTTACCGGCACCGATACCCCGGTTTGGCAGGCTACAGCCGGCTCCAGCGTACAGCAATATTCAGGATTCTTCCCAGTAGCAAATAACTTTAACTATACTCAGATTAATGCTTCCCAGAAAGGTGATACCACCCTCATAGCCACCAATGACCCGCGCATACTAAATGTGGTAGTGCGCAACGGTAAGGTGTGGGCTACCCACACCGGGGGATTGCCGGTCGCTTCTGTTGGTTCCGCTGACCGCACGGCTGTTTTCTGGTACCAGCTCGACCCGGCTTCAATGCCGAATCCCATAGTCCAGTCGGGTGTTTTGGACCCGGGAGCAGGGGGGCATGTGTTCTTTCCCAGCATCGCTGTTAATGCTCAGGAGGATGCGGTGATAGGCTTTTCCCGTTCTGACTCTAATAGATACGTGGAAGCCGCCTTCACGGGACGGAGCCATACCGATGCCCCGGGTACCATGCAGTCCATTAGTGTGCTTAAATCAGGAGAAGATTCCTATATCAAAGACTTTGGCAGCGGAAGTGTCCGCTGGGGAGATTACAGTGCTACCTGCGTGGACCCTTCCGATGATACTACTTTCTGGACCATCCAGGAGTATGCTGCTCAGGATGTAGGCCCTGGTCCCGATGATGACCGCTGGGGCACCTGGTGGGGGAAAATATCATTGGGAATTGAGGCATACAATATCTCCGGGACGGTAATTGATGCAGAAACAGGGAACCCTGTTGCCAATGTGCCCGTGGAATGGAATGTGGAGATAAGCGGTAATTCCTATTATGGTTCCACTACCACCCTGGCAGATGGCACCTTTTCTTTCACCGATGTCCCGGCGGGAGAAGTGGAATTGAAGGCAAAGCCAGGAGTTGATTCTGGGTATGCCTATGCTTACAGCCATTTCTACCTTTCCCGGGATACCACGGGCATTACCATGAAATTAAAGAAGGGAGCGGTAGTAATCGGCTGGGTCAGGGATACATCAGGTAGTGGGCTTAACGGTTTAGATGTAGTGGTGACAGGGGTAAGAGAAAGTTTCTCTACTGAGACTTCTTCTGACCCGAATGCAGGGGATGGTTTTTTCATGGTAAGGCTTGCCCCGGGCAGGTACACCTTATACCTGGACGAGGATAATTATTCTGCACTGTCGTATTTTGATGTAAGAATAGAGAATGAAACCGACAGGATGTACGTTTATAATTTTATTGCTTATACCCAGCAAGAACTCTCTACTATCACTGGGAACATTACAAAT
Organism: bacterium; assembly: GCA_027021085.1. Taxonomy (GTDB): domain Bacteria; phylum CAIJMQ01; class CAIJMQ01; order JAADFP01; family JAADFP01; genus JAADFP01. Next base: position 4,593 of record JALUVB010000055.1, on the reverse strand, counting down.
TCTGGAGGTTATCCTGTAAACGGGGTTTTATTAGTGGTTGCTTTCCCGGCGGGGATAGAGATAACCACAGAGAACATAAACATGATAAATCCCATAGATGAAGCCAGCCCTGACCAGAACGGTGATTATACACTTAATGTTCCTCCCGGACAGAGTTACCAGCTTTACTTCGGGGTGATGTACCAGAGTCCTGTTGCTAATGAAAATGTATGGGCGTTTGCGATAAGAGATTCCAGGGAAGTTGCTGCGGGTTCTACGGGGGTTAACTTTGCTTACAGCTCAGGGGGAGGGACTGTCTCCGGCAATGTCCAGAATACCGGCTCTTCCCCGGTAGCTTATGCTTATGCTGTGCTGAAAGATTCCTCGGGAAGCTTTTTGGGGTTTGCCCTCACTGACCATAACGGGGATTATGCTATCTATAATGTTGCTCCAGGCTCTTCTTATTCCCTGGTAACAAGCGAAGGAAAGCTGGGAGTAGAAAGTCACAGCAGCACGGTTAGTGTTTCCGATGGCGGGACCACGAGTAACGTTGATGTTACCTACAATATAGCTTCCGATGTGCCTGATGCGCCTCTGGGATTGAAAGTTTACTCTGCTGATACCTATGCCCACCTGAAATGGCTCTCCAATGCGGAATCCAGTACCACCGGTTACAAGATTTACCGAAGCACCAGTGCAAATGGCCCCTTTACCCTGATAGATGCAGTTGGTGCAGGTACATTTACCTATGATGATACCGGGTTAAACAACGGTACTACCTATTATTACTACGTTACTGCCTCGGGAAGCGAATCCGGTCATTTTTCCCCCCAGGAGGTCACTCCCCGGGATGACCAGGTGATAAGGGACCTTTACAGCAGCTTCGAGACTTACTTTGAGAGTGAGAACCATACAGCGGTCATGGGATACTTCTCCCCGGATTACCTGGATGAAGGGGAAAATTATTCTAACATGAGTACCAACTTACAGCAGCTCTTTGACAATTACCACGACCTTGCCATTAACTTCACCATAAATCATATCTGGTTTGACGGGGATAATGCCATTGTGAATCGTACTATGGAAATGAGTCGTGTGGCAGATACGGACAACCTGACTGAAACAGAGAGCGAGACCGGTGATGATTACTTGCAATATAATGGAAGCTGGAAGCTGTACGGGGACCAGAAGATTGCTTTCCCTGAGGTTAAATCAACACATTGGTGGGGGAGTGAGTACTGGGGAATGAGGTTATCTGTTGAGTCAGAATCCGTTACGCTTGATACTGCCATAGTATTTGCCCCGGATGGCACCTCTCCGGGATTAACCTGGAACGCAAGTGATGAGAGTTTCCAGTACGCAAAGACATTTACCGGAGTACAGACTCCTGCCTCGGGAAGATGGAATTTCCTGGTGGCAGCCCAGGATGGTACGGCACAGATAATAGACAGGACTTACAGCGGAGAAACCCTGGATATTCCTTCTGGAGTTACTGTGCGCCAGTTGGCAAATGGAGATGTGCAGGTATCCTGGGATGCGGTGAGTAATACTAGCTCATACCAGGTAGAGATAAGCGGCAACGGTGTGGATGTCTACAGGGATGATATTCCCTCTGCCGATACCTCTTATACTTTCTCCAATCCGGGATTGGTTACCGGGAATACATATACGGTAATAGTTTCTGCCTACCGGGACAATGCAAAGGGTGAGGGTGTGGCCGAGTCCTGGAGGGAAACTAATGTTACAGTTACCCCCCAACTGACCATCTCCAAGATAGACAGCCCTGACCCGGTGAATGCAGGTAGTAACTTGACCTACACCATAACTTATGGAAACACAGGGGCGCAGGATGCCAGCGGTGTGGTCATTCGTGATACTGTCCCGGCAAATACGACCTTTGTCTCGGCTACAAACGGAGGAACGTTGCAGGGAAGTGATGTAGTCTGGAATATCGGAGCTCTTTCTGCCGGGGTTACCGGGCAAACTGTCCAGTTTACCGTGCAGGTGAATGCAGGGGTGGCAGATGGCACAATTCTTCATAATAACACTTACAGCATAGATTGCGACCAGACTGCACAGGTGGATGGAGCAGATGTTACCACCACGGTAAATAATGCTCCCATATTGAATGTAGATCCCACTTCCCTTGACTTCGGCAGCACGGATACCCAGGAAACTTTTGATATTACCAATACCGGAACCGGTACCCTGAACTGGAACACAGGAGCTGTGGTTTATAACCAGGGAAGCGGCTGGATTACCAGTATCTCGCCTGACTCGGGAACCACTACCACGGAAACTGACACGGTTAGCGTAACCATAAACAGGGCAGGACTTGCCGCGGGTACTTATACGGCCACAATCCCGGTAACTTCCAACGGGGGCAACCAGGATGTAGCTGTAAGCATGGAGGTGCCTGCTGTGCCAGTGCTTAATGTAAATCCTACTTCCCTTGATTTTGGCAGCACGGATACCCAGAAGACCTTTAATATAACTAACCAGGGCACGGGAACTCTAACCTGGAGTATAACGAAGGATAAAACCTGGATTACTGTTAACCCGACTTCCGGGGATACTACTGTGGAAACAGATGTTATCACCGTTAGCGTGGATAGGAGCGGGCTTGCCCCGGGTCATTACACCGGCACGGTTTCGATAACCTCCAACGGGGGCAACCAGGATGTTACAGTGGATATGGATGTGCCCGGATTGGGGGTAACTCCCACTTCCCTGGATTTTGGCAGTACAGATACCCAGAAAACCTTTGCTATTACCAATACCGGCTCAGGAACCCTAACCTGGCAGGTAACGCCTCAGGAAGCCTGGATTGCGGCAAACCCCCTTAATGGTACAGATGCTACTACCATCACCGTTAGCGTGGATAGGAGCGGGCTTGCCCCGGGTCATTACACCGGTACGGTTTCGGTAACCTCCAACGGGGGCAACCAGGATGTTACAGTGGATATGGATGTACCCGGATTGGGAATAAATCCCACTTCCCTGGACCTTGGTGACTCTGATTTGGTAAAAACTTTCAATATAACTAATACTGGTTCGGGGACTTTAAGCTGGAATACAGGAGCTGTGGTTTATAACCAGGGAAGCGGCTGGATTACCAATGTTTCTCCCAGCTCGGGAACCACTACCACGGAAACTGACACGGTTAGCGTAACCGTAAACAGGGCAGGACTTGCCGCGGGTACTTATACGGCCACAATCCCGGTAACTTCCGACGGTGGCAACCAGGATGTAACTGTAAGCATGGAGGTGCCAGTTATTACCAACCCTCAACTTGCAGTTTCTCCGGTTAACCCTTCCGGGAAACTTTACCTGGATGATGACCCGATGCTGGTGATAACCAATGCGGGGTCTCTTGGCTATACCATAATAGGTACAAGGTGGTATATATGGGACGCAGATACGGGAGATACAGTCTTGCAGGTTCCTGGCGAAAGTTCTTCCAATGAATGGGATACCCAGGATACTGCACAGTTGAGAATACCGGACGGTGTGCTCGAGCCGAGTACTGCACAGCCGGGCGTACCAGAGTGGCTGTCCAAGCTGGATGTTCCCAGTGGGAACTATCAGGCTAAGGTCGTGGTTATGAACCAGCAGACCGTAACTGTAGGGAGTAATACATTCTCCTTCTCTACTGTTGAACCTGCTGAATCAGATGACACGGATGATAACGGAGTGCCGGATAATGAGGAGCTTACGGAAGACGAGTGGGATACTTTTCTGGTGGAGTACCCATCCGCAGATACCGCCTTACACGAGGTGGCCTCTGGAGACAGCAATATTATTGGAATGGAAGTGGATAAAGGAAAGATTACCCAGGCAGATGCACTGGATACGGATAATCTTCCCGATAGCCCCTCTGGCTACAATTTCCCTTACGGTGTATTCACGGTAAGGGTGGAAGAGTTGGCGCAAGGAGATACCGTGTTGATTACCTATATACTTCCCCAGGCTTTCGTGGGCCACTGGTGGAAATACGACCAGGTAAATGGCTGGCAGGATTATTCCAGTCATGTAGTGGAGTATGATGGAGTTAACAAGACGGTTACTATAGAAGTGAAGGATGGAGGTTATGGGGACGCAGACGGAGTGGCAAACGGGGTAGTAGTTGACCCTTCAGGCCCCGGAGTATCCACCAGCGGCGGCGGAGGTGGAGGAGGTGGCGGAGGCTGCTTCATCTCCATCCTGGGAAGAAGATACTTTAGGAGACGGTAGCAGGCAGTAAGGGGAAATAGTAAACAGTAAATAGTAAGCAGTAAATTGCTCGCCTCCCTCGATTTATCTCGGGGGAGGACAGGCGAGCAACGCACTGTTTGCTGTCATTTCCCGGATACCCACTCTGCTTCCGCGGGTATGACAGGCAGGCCGGTTTTTCCCTTCCCGGGTTTTCTTTTCCCAATTTCTATTCCCCTCCTGTCATTCCCGCGAAAACGGGAATCCATCCACCTCACTATTCGCTACTTTCTCACCATTCACTGTTCACTGCTTACTATACTCCCAGTCTATGGTCTAAAGTCTATGGTCTATAGTCTTTCCTGATTCATCATTCCTGCCTCTTTCTTATTCTCAAATTCTCAAGAATATTGGAATAAGGAA
>JALUVB010000054.1 GCA_027021085.1 bacterium | reverse complement strand
TGGCTCTCATCGGCTCCAAGGAAGGCATCGGGCACATACCACTTGCCCTGGTAAACCCGGGGGACCTGGTGCTGGTTCCTGACCCGGGCTATCCGGTTTACCAGGGAGGCACAATCCTGGCCGGAGGTGAAGTCTTCCCCCTGCCTTTAAAAAAAGAAAACGGCTTCCTCCCCGTTCTGGAAGATATCCCTCCCGATGTGGCAAAAAAGGCAAAAATCATGTTCCTGAACTACCCCAACAATCCCACCAGTGCCACGGCCGAAAAGGCATTCTTTGAGAAAGTAGTGGCCTTCGCCAGTAAATACGATATCGTCGTATGCCACGATGCCGCCTACTCCGAGGTAACCTACGACGGGTACCGTGCGCCTTCCTTCCTCCAGGTGCCCGGAGCAAGGGAAGTGGGCATAGAATTCCATTCCCTCTCCAAAACCTTCAACATGACCGGATGGAGAATCGGGTTTGCCGTGGGCAATGCAGAAATAATAAGCGCCCTGGGCAGGGTAAAAAGCAACCTGGATTCCGGAGTATTCGAGGCTATCCAGTGGGCAGCCATGAGAGCACTATCCTCCGGGGGAGTAGATGAAGAAACCCTGAATACTTACAGGGAAAGACGCGACCTGCTGGTAAAAGGCTTGCAAAAACTTGGCCTGGAGGTAAAGGCTCCCCGCGCCACCTTCTACCTCTGGGTGGAAGTCCCGACTGGCTTCACCTCGGAAGAATTCGTCCTCTACATTCTGCAGAAAACCGGCGTGGTCATAACCCCGGGCGGAGGCTTCGGAGAATTCGGCGAGGGATTCATTCGCATCTCCTTCACCATATCCACCCAGAAAATTGAAGAGGTATTAAAAAGATGGGAGAACCTATCCCTGGGGAAAAAATAAAAATCTTTCTTTCCCTGGGCTCAAATCTGGGCGACAAAAAAGCCAACCTCTCAAAATGCCGGGAAAACCTGCAGAAAGAAGGCATAAAAATCCACAAAACCTCCTCCCTTTACCTCACCCCGCCCTGGGGTAAAACCGACCAGCCGGAATTCCTCAACCAGGTAATTGAGGCAGAGACCACCCTATCCCCCCGGGAACTTCTATCCCTAATCAAAAAAATAGAAAAAGAAATGGGAAGAAAAAGCAGGGGAAAATGGGGCCCTCGTATCATAGACATTGATATCCTGTTCTACGGGGATAAAATAATAGAAGAAGAAAACCTGGTTATTCCCCACCCGCTTATCACAGAAAGAGCCTTTGTCCTGGTGCCCCTGCACGAAATTGCTCCTGAATTCCTGCACCCGCTAAAAAAAGAAAAAATAAAATCCCTCCTCCCCCGCCTCGAGAGAAAGTAAAAAAGGGGACTGTCCCCTTTTTCAGCGAGCCTAATTTTTAGCTCCCCGGACAGGACTCGAACCTGTGGCCCGCGGATTAACAGTCCGCTGCTCTACCTGCTGAGCTACCGGGGAAAATGTCAACCAAAGAGGTCTTTTACTTCTTAGCTTTCTTCTCTTCCTCGTATTTCCAGCCCATGCAAAGGGCAAAGGAGTGGTAGAGGTAGAGAAGGGATATGGCACCGATTATAGCCGGCACGATGTAAATGCTTATTTTCGTCTGGTAGTTTGTATAGCTTATATCCTTGAACCACTTGCCAAACACTGGCGTGCCTATCCAGGCTCCTATCCAGGCCCAGATGAGCGAGGCAAGGTACTTACCGGGAACTTTTACCTTGAAAGCATAGTACATGAGGAGAGAAACAGCCACTGCTACAGCCAAAAGATACAGAAAGGCAAAAACATCCAATCCTATCATGTTACACCTCCTTCAGGCTAATTATTAGCACATATCGCAGTGCGCGTCAAGATTCCTGCTCTTTCCACAGCTCCATCCCCAGGGTTTTCCTGACTAACTGGCGGATTACTTCCTTCCCCAGCCCCTTGCGAGATACGGGAGTGGGCAAAATTAATACGGGAAGGGGAAGGGAGAGGTAGAGGGAGAGGATTTCCTTGGGCGGGACATGCAGCAGGTCTTCGGTGATAATCAACAGGGTATAGGGTGAAAGGTCTTTATCCTGGAGAATCTGTGCAAGATGCTGAAAATCCTGGCATTCTATGACTTCAAAACCGAGGGGTTTAAGAAATTCCAGTGAATTTCCTTTTCCTATGGCCAGGTTTTTAAGCATGGAATGGTCCCAGCCTTTCTTTTATTTTTTCTTCTTCCCAGCCAGAAGATTTGCTCTGGATAATCCAGCGCAGGTTTCTTATTTCATTCTCTTTTTTCAGAAGGTAGTAGAAGACAGCTTCCGGAATAAAGGGGGAGTAATTGGCAGGGGAGAGGATTTTGAGGCGAAGCTTCCAGAAGTTAATTTCTATCCGCCAGGATTCACCCTTGTCTTTCCAGTAGGGGAGAGCGTCCTGGGCCAGGAGCGCGTAAGAGGAGGTAGTAAGGTAGCGGATAAATGCATCTACCTCACCCCTGGCAAGCAGGTGAAAATGACGCAGGTATATCGTACCGCCGGGGATAAGGAAGTCTAATGGCAGGGGTGAATTCTTAAGTTTTCTCAGGGCAAGCTTCAGGTTATAAAAATCTATTTCCTGCCTGAAATATTCTTTAACCAGGGGGAAAGGCGTGTGCAAGGATTCCAGGAGGAAGGAGGTTTCTATGGACAGCTCCCCTGCCAGGAAATTATCTTCTTCTTTTATCTGCAGGGCTTTCCTCAGCCAGAGAGAGAAAGGGGGAGGAAGGAGCAGGGGATTTTTGTTACGGCAGGCTTTTTCGTAGAGCTGGGGAGCCAGGTATGCTTTTCTTTTGAACTCCGCGGGAGAGTCCAGGGCTATGGCACGAAAGGCTTTTTTCAGGTAGGCAATATCCCAGCGCTGCAAGAACGGTGCCACGGGGGAGGGTAAAGGAGAGAGTTCATGGAGTTCGTTGGCTTCCAGGAGAAGATTTTCTTCCAGGAGGGACTCCATGCCGAGGGGAGTATCACCCAGGTCTTTATAAGCAGTGCTGGCAAGGAGGGCCCGGATGTCGTTAAAGGAGGTAGTATCCACCAGCTGGTAAAAGAGAGAGGGATGCATCAGGCGTGCCTCGAGGCATCTAATTTTGCCTACAAGGAAAGCATATTCTACGTTTTCTGCTGCCGTTTCCTTCATGAGAATAGAAGCTTGTTGAGCATAGTTCTCAATTTTTCCTGCTGCGAGAGGAAGAATTCTTGCAGGGAGATGGTGGTTTCTTTTCTTCCCTGTTTAATGACGATTATTTCTTTTTCCTCCTGCGGTTTGAAATCTATTTTCCCTCCTGCCTTTTCCTGCAATGCCTTTTTTAGCCCGCTATCTATGTAGTCGTTCCAGGAGGAAGGATAGTGTATTTCTGCCTGTCCCTTTTCCACTGCCGAGAGGAGGTTTTCTTCCAGCCATTTTGAGATTATTTCCTTCTGTTCTTTTACTCTCTCCATTGCCGCAAAAATCACCTCGTCTATTTTTCTCGTTTTTTCCTGCAGGGTAAGCCTGGATTCTTCCTGTTCCAGGGCAAGGATTTTTTTCTCTTTTTCCCGTGCCAGCTTCTTTTTGATTTCCCCCAGCAGGTGCTCTTGCAATGCCTTGCCCTCTTTTTTTAATTCCGCCCTCTCTTTCTCAATTGCTTTGAGGGCTTCCCCTATTATCCTTTCCTTCTCCTTTTCCCCTTCTTCCAGAATATTCTCGATTATTTCTTGTAGTGCCATTATCCTACTTTTATTCCGTTAAGAAATAGTATGCTTCCCAGTAATCCCAAAACCGCGTAGGTTTCCACCAGTGCCGAGAGTATGACCGCTTTCATGAAGGCGGAGGGTTGTTTAGCCACCACGCCCGCGCCTGCCGCGGATACCTTCCCCTGATGCACACCGGAAAGGAGTCCTGCCAGCGCTATGGGAAGCGAAGCAAAAAATATTTGTAGACCCTGATACACGGTTATAGGGGGAATCTGGCCGGAAACCAGCCCCACTTTCATCAATACTAAAAAGCCTACCAGGAACCCGTAAAAGCCCTGGGTACCGGGAAGGGCTATCAGGATAAGTAAACTTCCAAATTTTTCCGGCTCTTCACTCAGCACTCCTGCAGCAGACCGGGCAGCGTGTCCTATACCAATAGCAGAACCTATGCCAGCCAGCGCCACAGCCAAAGCTCCCCCACCTATAGCCAATGCAAGACCAAGAGCACTTAACATTTCTACCTCCTTGTTATAATCAGGGTGTATTTCCCCTCTCTGCTTAAAGGATGAAACTCTTTTCCTCCGCCTTCGAAGAAATAGGGAAAGAATTCAACAAATTGCAAGCGCGAAGTATGCACAAATGCACCAAGCGTGTTTATAGTCAAATTAAAGATATGCCCCCCTATTAAAACTATTATGCTGGCCCCGATTCCTATTAGGGGAATAGAGCTGGTGATTCCTGCCAGGGTATTTACTACCAGGGCTATTACAGAGGTGGCCAGCCCCAGCGCCATGAGCCGCGAGTAGGAGAGTATGTTTCCCAGGAAGTCTTTCCCTTTCCACATGAATCCGCCAATTACAGCTAACATTTTTAAGAAGGGATTTTGTCCCTTCTGGAAGCAGGGCAAGAAAGAAATTATTAAGCCACCCAGTGCCATGTATATGCCAATCCTGCTGAACAGGGGCGATGTTTTCTGGAAGAGGTAGTACATAATCAGCCCGGGTATTATCGCCAGCCAGGATAATTCTGCCCCCAGTGCTTCCAGCCACATTTTCTTTCTCATTTTCTCGTAAAATTCTATCCCTATGCCGAAGAGTATATGAATCATGCCCAGCGCCAGGGAAAGAACAAAGAGGGTCATGAGGTCTTTCAGGGGATTGAAGATTATGAGCTTTTGCAGGAAAGCCGGCAGGTTATCCGGCTCAATGCCGAACCACCCGCCGGTTATAATTCCCCAGAAGATGGTAGTTATTCCCCCGATAAGGATTACCTTGAGCATGTCTTTTCCCACGGTTAATTTTTTCATCAGGAAAAGCGAAACCAGCACAAGGATGACCCCGTATCCGGCATCGGTAAGACAAAGGCCGAAGAAAAAAGCGAAAAAAGGAGCAAGCAGGGGCGAGGGATCCACCTCGCCATAGCGGGGAAGGGTGTACAGCCTGGTTATTGTTTCAAAGGGGCGGAAAATAGAATGATTCCTTAGTTTTATGGGGACTTTTTCTTCCTCGTCCATGGGAAGTTCTATGCAGGCTGTTTCGGGGAAGTTTCGCCCCAGCCACCCGGTGAGCTGCCCGTATTCGTTTTCGGGGACCCACCCTACCAGGATAAAGGTGCATTTGCTTTCCCTGCTTTCTTCGTAGGCAAGCTCTTTCTGGAATAAAAGGTAGTAATAGTCGTAGGCTATCTTAAGGTTCCTCTCTTTTGCCAGGTATGCCTTTACTTCTTCTCTTATTTCCTGCTTCTTCTTAAGGAGGGATTCTTTTTCTTTGCCAAGTGCCTTTATTCTTTCCCCGGGAGGCTCATCCAGGTCAGGAGGAGTGAATTCTTCTATGCCGTGTTCTTTTATAATTTCAGTTACTTCTTCTTCCCGGGAAGGAAGGGAAAAAATTATGTAGAAATTTTCCTCCTGGCTTTTGCCTATTTTTTCCAGGTGCGTTTCAGGCACGGACTGGAAAAGTGCTTCCCATTCCTCCCGGTTTTTTTCTTTAACCCGGATGAATTTAAGCGGGAGCGAGATGGTTTTTTTAATTTCGTTAAAAGAGAAAGGGAGTTCCCGGAAGGGGAGCAGGGACTGGATTTCCTGCTGTATTGCACTTATTCTTTCTTCCAGTTTCTGGAGGGCAAAACGGGTTTTCTCTATATCTTTGCATACTGCCTTGTAGTCGAATTTTTCAAAAATCCCCTCGATTTCTTCTGCCTCTACCAGGATTCTTTCCGGGAGTAACCCTTCGAAAAGGCCCCTTTCTTCCCGCAAGCTGTCCAGGTTTTTCAGGGCGGCGTCTATGGTATGGAGGGCCTCTTCCACTTCCACCCTGCGGGGCGAGGAAGCAGGAGTGAAGAAGGTGTTTAGTATGTCTGTATCTTCGCTTAATTGGGGGTCTACTATGTGAAAGGTTTCTTCTTTTTGCAGGAGAGAGAGAATATGCTCCAGCTTTTCCTTCAGCCCCAGGATACCTATTTTTTTGAGTTTGACTACTGCCATTATTAAAAGCCCAGATACTGCAAAACCTCTTTTACTGCCTTTTCCCTGTTCTTAACTGCCTTTCCTACCAGAGCATCCCGCTCTCTTTTTTTCTCCTCTCTCTTCTTCGCCAGGATTACGGCAAGTTCTTTCTCCATTTCTTCTCTCAGCTTTTTCTCTTTCTGCTCTACTTCTTTTCGTACCTTTTTAAGGTATTCTTCCCTCTCTTTTAAGAAATTCTTCTTTATTTTTTCCGCTTCTTTTTCCGCTGCGGCTGTAAGCGCGGCACTTTTTTCTTCCGCTTCCCTGATTTTCTCTATGGTTTTTTCAATCAATTTCAATCCCCAATGTTCCCAGTATTCTCTCCAATTCTTCTGCAGAGTAGTATTCTATCACAATTTTACCCCTGGATTCACTCCCCACTGAGTAAACCTTTGTGCCCAGTTTACGCTGTAAATCCTCTAGGTAAGGGGCCGTGTAGCGGAGGTCTCTTTTCTTGCGTTTCCGGGCGCGTTTCTCGGTTTCCCTTACTGTAAGAGAATGCCGCAGTATCTCCCTTCTCACTCTCTCTCTTTCCCCGGGCGGAAGAGAAAGCAGCACCCGGGCATGGCCTTCGCTAATCTTTCCTTCCCGCACTTCTCTCTTGATTTCCTCCGGGAGATTGAGCAGTCTAAGGGTGTTGGTTACAGAAGAGCGGCTCTTCCCCAGTTTTTGCGCTATGTCTTCGTGGGTAAAGTGAAATTTTTCCATAAGCATCCTGTACCCTTTCGCCTTTTCCAGGGGATTCAGCTCTTCCCTTTGGAGATTTTCTATGAGGCTTATCTGGAGAGCTTCTTCGTCGTTCACATCCTTTATTATTACCGGCACTTCTTGCAAGCCGGCAAGTTTTGCTGCTCTCCACCTTCGCTCCCCCGCAATGATTTCAAATTTATCTTCTTTCCTCCTTACAACCAGGGGTTCTATCACCCCTTCTTCCCGAATAGAGGCCACTAATTCCCTCAAGCTCTCTTCCGGGAACTCCTCCCTGCTCTGAAGGGGAGAAGGAAGAATGTCTTCTACCGGGACCTCTTTTAATTCCGTTGTTTCCCGGGGAATAAGAGCAGAGAGCCCTTTACCCAATCCCTTTTTGGACACGTTTTATCACCTCTCTTGTAAGTTTACGGTACGATTTTGCCCCATTACACCTGGGGTCGTATAAAACAACCGGCTTTCCATAACTGGGAGACTCACTTATGCGGATGTTGCGGGGAATAACCGTTCTCATTGCTTCCCGGGGGAAGTGCCTTCTTATCTCACCTATCACCTGCTGGGTAAGGTTCGTCCTGATATCTGCCATGGTAAGCAGTATGCCAAGTATGCTCAGGCGAGCATTAAGTGAGCCTTTAATCTCCCTTATAACCCCGAATAACTGCACCAGCCCTTCCATGGCATAATACTCGCATTGCACGGGAATCAAGAGCGCTTCTGCCGACACCAGGGCATTCAGGGTTAAAAGCCCCAGGGAAGGAGGGCAGTCTATAATGATATAATCAAACTCGTCCTTTATTTCTTTCAATTTATTCTGCAATACACTTTCCCTGTGCGCCAGGCCAGCCAGCTCTACCTCTGCCCCGGCCAGGTCAAGGTTGGCAGGAATGATGTACAGAAGAGGGGTAGCGGTGGGAATAACCAGGTCTCGCAGGGGCAAGTTGTTAATAAGGGAATCGTAAACGGTGAACCTGAGCACGCTTTTCTCCACCCCCATGCCAGTGGTAGCATTCCCCTGTGGGTCAAAGTCCACCAGCAGCACTTTCTTTTTATGCAGGGAAAGGGCCGTGGATAAATTCACTGCCGTGGTGGTCTTTCCCACCCCGCCTTTCTGGTTTGCTATCGCTATTATTACGCCCATATAACAAATAAAATCTAAGGAAACCGGAAAACTGCTCAACGTTTATATCATACCAAAATAAATGTTTCACGTGAAACATTTTGTTACGGATTGTTGCCAATTCCAAGGATTCTCCTGAAGAGGTTTTCCAGGTCCCCTCCCAGAGCAAAAGGAACTATGGTGTACTGCCGGTTATTCACTGTACCGGTTACTCTCAACCTGACCAGGCCATTGCCCAGCTGGTCGATTACCATCCCTACCAACTTTGTTAAGGGAGTAAACCTTAATAATTCCTGGGAAATTTTGAAGAAAATCAGGAAATCCAGCTTGCGATTCCACCCCACATATCCCTTGGCTAAAACAGATACCCCCTTCCCCCTCAACTCCAGGTTATCGGTATAGGCAAACCCGTCCCTGATTTTAAAGTCCCCCTTTGCCGAATGCAAAGAAGCCCGGGATGTACCCTTGAAAAGCAAGGAAAATATCTCCAGGATTACTGGAAGCCGGCCCAATTCACCATTTTTAACCTCTAACTTTGCCCAGCCGTTTAACGAGGCCGGGTCAATACCGTTTCCCTTTATGCGAAAGCGAACGTGCAGTTTGCCCTTGCCGGGATGAAAGGTTATGTTTTCCAGTTTTATGCCCTCTCCTTTACCTTTGAAATCCAGGGGGAACTTTGGATCAGTCAAGTCTATGTTTCCCGTCACATGGATTTTCCCTTCTCCCAGCACGCAGGTCAGTGATTTCAGGGTAAGCTTACCGTCCTCTATGATAAGGAGAGCTTCCACGTCCTTAAAGGTAAATCCCAGGTAGTCTATCTCCGGAGAGGTAAGCAAGGTTTCAACCTTCCACTTCTTTTCCTTCCGCTCAACTTTCAATTCCTGCAGGCTTAAAGAAGGAGTGAAAAGATAAAATTTTCCTATTGTGTGTGTAATGGAGAGGTCCTGGTAGTCAACTTTCCCCTGGATATTTAAAATCTTTCCGTCCCCGCTTACTTCAAGGTCCGGGCTTATTCTGCCCTCTATATTCCACCTCTGGTTCCGGGAGAAAGGGGGAAGCAATTTGAGCAGGGGAGATACCCCCATGTCCTTGCCTTTTATCTGGAAATCAGCTCTCCAGCTGGGATAGGCAGGGAAAGAGATAATCAGGAAGAGGAGATAGAGGAGAACTTTAACACCCATACCTGCTGTATTATACTAAGAATACTGTTTACAAACCAGTAGAGCACCAATCCCGAGGGGAAGTTGTAGAAGATAAAGAGCAAGAAGATAGGCATGAAGGAGGACATCATAGGATTCTGGGCTTCTGAGCCGGTTAATCGCTGCTGGAGCAGGGTAGCTCCTCCCATGAGCACGGGCAGTATGTGAATGGGGAACCCCTTTATAACGAAAAGGGTATCGGGCAGAGAGAGGTCCTTAATCCACCAGATGAAGGGGGCTCCTCTCAGTTCTATTGCACTCCGTAAGGTAGTGAAAAGGGCAAAAAACACGGGCATCTGGAAGAGCATGGGCAGGCAGCCCCCCAGAGGGCTAACCCCCCGTTTGCGGTAAAGCTCCATAATCTCCTTGTTCAATTTCTGGGGATTGTCCCTGAGTTTCTTTTTCAGTTCCTCTACCTGGGGATGCAATTTCTGCATTGCCTTCATGGAATGGAAGCTCTTTAGAGAGAGAGGCAGAAGAACCAGGTTTACCATAATGGTAAGGAGTACTATGGCCCAGCCGTAGTTATGGGTAAGCCGGAAAAGGGCTTTCAGCACATAAATTATGCGGAAAAGGTTGCCAAAGTAGCCCAGGTCCACGATAAATTCCGCGTTTTTCCCCAGTGTCCTGAGCGGTTCTATCTTTTTAGGCCCGAAATAAAGGGAGAATTCAAAGGAGCGGCTGTTTTTCTTGCTCTCGGCGGGTATTTCCCATTGTATGCCGGAGAGGTATTCATCATACTCATTCTTGGAAAACCAGGCTATCTCCGAGTCTTTGGGAAGCAGTATCTGGGTAAAATAGGTGTTTTGGATAGCAACCCAGCTTACCTTGCCGTATTTTACAATTTCGCTTTTCTTTCCTTTCTCCCGGCGGGAGAAGGTGACTTTCTGATACTTGTCGTCGATGTAAGTTACCGGGCCCTCGTAGGCATAGGTTCTCCCGCCTTCCCTGTAGCCCACATCAGGCCCCACCGAAACCCTGATATTCCCGGCCGGCAGAGGAGAAGAGCTCTTCAGCTGAATCCTGCAGTTTAACAGGTAGGGGGAGGAGGAAGGAGACAATTCCTTGATTATGGTTATCCCGTCTACTTCTTTTTCCAGGATTATCTTCTTTCCCTGCTTTCTTATTTTGTAAGGAGAACGCGCGCTGTCGGAGATAAGGGGAGTACCGCGAGTATCCATGTAGGTGAAGTAAGGGGGAAGATGTGCCCAGAAAACCTCCGGGAAGGAAATCATTTCCACTTCTTTGCCGGCAGAATCCTGGAAATACTTGTACGATTTCTCAAGCTTGGTAAGGCGGTAGGAAGCTATGGCCTTTTCCTGCTGGGAAAGGCGAGGGTAAGAAGCCCTTAATCTCTTTTCTTCCTCTGCCAGGGTTTTGAGAGCATAATCCCTTTCCTTAAAATCCCTCAGCCGGCAGCTGGATACTCCTCCCCAGCTGGAAACCTCTAACCTTCCCCAGTTTTCTCTCAGGGAGGCGCGATGGCTGCTCTTTATATCTGCTTCTTTGTTAAGGGGGGAAACCACGGAAACAACCGCTTTTTCCGGCTGTTTCTCCTGCTTGGGAGGATTCAGGCGGGATGCATACTGAATCAGGAGCAGAAAGAAAAAGAGCAATAAAAATATGTAAAGTGTTTTTTTATCCATGATAATATTATTATTTTACCGGGTCATAACCACCGCGGGAAAAGGGATTGCATCGCACTACTCTCCTTATCCCCATCCACATGCCTTTTAGGACGCCTTTCTTCTGCAGGGATTCTATGCAATACTCCGAACAGCTTGGGTAAAACCTGCAGGAAGGGGGCAGGACAGGAGAAACAAAAATCCTGTATCCCTTTATTAACCAGATAAGAAGGTTTTTCATGCCGGGGTGAGTACTTTCCTTCCTCTTCTTCTTCTGCGCATCAAAATATTTCTTCCTGCCTTACTCGAGGAGCGGGCAAGAAAACCGAGTTTTCTTTTCCTTCTCCTGTTATGCGGTTGATAAGTCCTTTTCATAATTCTTTCTCCTTTTCCTTAGAAAAAGTTAAAGATGATTTCCCTGCTACGTGGTCAACAGAGAAATATCACTCCTTTCCCATACTCTTTCCAGGGTTATCTTTAATACCTCGTCCACACTTTCTACGGGTATAAATTCTATGTCTTTCCTAATATAGGAAGGAATATCCGCCAGCTCATTGAAATTATCCTTGGGAAGAATCACCTTCTTGCTTCCTCCGCGGTGAGCTGCCAGGACCTTGGTTTTTATCCCGCCCACCGGAAGCACCCTGCCTCTTAAGGTAATTTCTCCCGTCATGGCTATTTTACTGTCTACGGGAGCGCGGGCAAGCGCAGAAGCCATGGCTATCAATATTGCTATGCCTGCAGAAGGGCCATCCTTGGGAATGGCTCCTTCCGGCACGTGTACATGTATATCTGTTTTCTCATAAACTTCCTCGTTTAATCCTAATTCCCGCGAGCGCGAGCGGATGAAACTCAGGGCAGCCTGGGCTGACTCTTTCATCACCTCTCCCAGCTTGCCGGTTAAAAGAAGGTTGCCCTTCCCCTTCATGGTGGTAGCTTCTATAGAGAGAATCTCTCCTCCTGCCTCTGTCCAGGCCAATCCCATTGCCACTCCTATCTCGCTCTTATCTTCGGGGAAGAGGTAGCGGTAGCGGGGAGGCCCAAGAAATTTTTCCACGGCACTGCTGGTAACCCTGAACTTCTCTTTCCCCTTTTGCTCCACTTTTTTCCTGGCCAGCTTTCGGAGAATGCCTGCAATCTCTCGCTCCAAGTTTCTCACCCCGGCTTCCCTGGTATACTCCCGGATAATTTTCTTTATGGCTTCCCGGCTGATAGAAATTTCCTCTTCTTTGAAGCCGTGCGCCTTAATCTGCTTGGGCAGGAGAAATTTCTGGGCAATTTTTATTTTCTCGTCCTCCGAATACCCGGAGAACTCTATTATTTCCATGCGGTCGAGCAAGGGGGAGGGGATGGAATAAGTGGTATTTGCAGTGGTAATAAACATCACCTGGGAAAGGTCAAAGTCCACGTCTAAGTAGTGATCATTAAAGGCATGGTTCTGTTCCGGGTCCAGGACTTCCAGTAATGCGGCGGAGGGGTCCCCGCGAAAATCCACGCTCATTTTATCCACTTCGTCCAGGAGAAATACCGGGTTTTTACTTCCTGCCTTCTTCATTCCCTGGATAATCTTGCCGGGCAACGCCCCAATATAGGTTCTGCGGTGTCCCCTTATCTCTGCCTCGTCTCTCACCCCTCCCAGGGAAATCCTGACAAATTTCCTGCCCAAGGCACGGGCTATTGATTTTGCCACAGAGGTCTTGCCTACGCCGGGAGGCCCCACAAAGCAAAGGATAGGCCCCTTTATGTTCCGCGCGTTCTTTCTCACGGCCAGGAATTCCAGGACCCTTTCCTTTACCTTTTTTAAACCATAATGGTCTTCGTCCAGAATCCGGGCTGCCCTCTTTATCTCCAGCTTATCCTTGCTGGTAATCTTCCAGGGAATACTGATGAGCCAATCCAGGTAGGTTCTGACTACCGTGGCCTCGGGTGAGAAAGGCATCATTTTAGTAAGCCTTTCCAACTCGCTAAATGCTTTTGTTTCTATCTCTTTCGGCATGGAAGCCTTTTTGATTTTTTCCCTTAAACGTATTACTTCCGGGTCTTCCTCCCTCCCCAGCTCCTTTTGTATGGCTTTCATCTGTTCCTGGAGATAGAATTCTTTCTGGGTCTTGCCAATCTGTCCCCGCACTCTGTCCTGGATTCTCTTCTCTATCTGCAGTATCTCAATTTCCGTGTTTAATACCTCGGAGAGCCTGCGCATCCTTTTCTGAATATCCGATACCTCCAGGATGCTCTGCTTGGTCTCTACTTTCACCAGGAGATGGCTGGCAATGGTATCAGCCAGCCTGCCCGGCTCTTCAATCTGCTGTACAGAAGAAATAAATTCTTCCGGCATCTTGGGATTGAGCTGGACATACCTTTCAAATTCCTTTTTTACTGTCCTCACCAATGCCTCAAGCTCCGGGGAAAACTCAAGTTTTTCTTCCAGGGGTATTACCCGCACCTGGAAGAACTCGCTGGTGGAGACGAAGCCTTCTATTCTTGCCCGGGTAGCCCCCTCTATAAGCACCTTCAGGGTATTATCGGGAAGTTTTATTACCTGTAAAATCTCGGCAATGGTTCCTACGCTGTAAACATCCTGGGGGGTAGGGTTCTCCTTGGCAGCATCTTTCTGGGCTACCAGGAAAATCTTCCTGGTTTTCTTCATCGCCTCTCCCACGGAACGGAGAGACTTTGTCCTTCCTATTAAAAGAGGGACAATCATGTGGGGAAAAATGACAATATCCCGCACCGGCACAGCATAGAAAACCGTCACCCCCCTCTGGGAAATTACTTTAGCCATTAAGCAACCTCCCGAAACTTGGTCAGCTTTTCGTCCAGCATTTTCCTGGTTATCACTATTTCCTGTCCTTTGAACGCAGTAAGGTCGTACATGAGGTCAAGCATGGTTTCTTCCATGATTGCCCTTAATCCACGTGCTCCCGTACCCCTGCGAATGGTCAAGTCTGCTATAAATTCCAGGGAGGCCTTATCAAATTTAAGGGTTACCCCTTCCAGCCGGAAATATTCTTTATACTGCTTTACCAGCGCATTCCTGGGCTCCACCAGTATTTTCATCAGGTCTTCCCTTCCCAGTGCATGGCAGGAGGCAATCACGGGAAGCCTGCCTACAAACTCCGGGATTAGACCAAATTTTAATAAATCTTCCGGTTCAACGTACTCAAGAATCTCGCTTCTGCTCACCTTTCTATCCATTCCCTTCACAAAGCCAAGGGATTTTTTAGACAGTCTTTTCAGCACTATGTCTTCCAGACCTACGAAGGTTCCCCCGCAGATAAAGAGGATATTGGAGGTATCCACCTGGATAAACTGTTGATGCGGGTGCTTCCTCCCTCCCTGAGGCGGGACGTTGGCCACTGTACCTTCCAGTATCTTAAGTAATCCCTGCTGCACGCCCTCTCCCGAGACATCCCTGGTTATGGAGGGAGACTCGCCCCGGCAGGCGATTTTATCTATTTCGTCAATGTATATTATGCCCCTTTTTGCTCTCTCCACGTCAAAATTCGCTGCCTGCAGAAGCCTGAGGATGATATTTTCCACGTCTTCTCCCACGTATCCAGCCTCTGTGAGAGTGGTGGCATCGGCTATGGTAAAAGGCACATGCAGTATCTTTGCCAGGGTGCGTGCCATCAGGGTCTTACCGCAGCCGGTAGGGCCGATAAGCAAAATGTTTGACTTCTCCAGCTCCACGCTGGTTTTTTTGAGGTAGACCCGCTTGTAGTGGTTGTAAACAGCTACTGCCAGTATCTTCTTGGATTTTTCCTGGCCAATCACGTACTCATCCAGCCCCTTTTTTA